>JBGTLS010000588.1:0-7008 GCA_041744015.1 Cryomorpha sp.
GCTCCTGTTGCTTTTTCTCGCTATTCCCGATACGTTTTTTGACTTTTTCACCGATCAGGAATCACTGCAATTTCAGGCAGGTCTCCAGGGCGAAAGGGCCAATGAATTTCTTATGTATGCAGACACCCTGAAGTCTGCGCGCATAGATGTATTTCGGGCTGATGTGTTTCGATCCTTGATCTTCATCGGTTTGGGGATAGGTCTGTTGTGGTTTTTTGCGAAATTAAAATTCACACGCCCGGTATTCATTGTGATTTTGGCAACTTTGGTTATTGCTGATATGTGGCCTGTAGCCAAACGATTTCTGTCAAATGAAAAGGATCGCGGCAGGTATGTGAAGTGGCAACCTGAGAGCGAAGCGCGTTCATTTTTTAAAATAACCCCTGCCGATCAATTTATTTTGGGTACAGAGACAGGACGAAATCCCCGGGTTCAGGATGCCGTGGATGCAGCGGTGAGCGAATTTCGACTTTCTGTCAAGGATCGTAAGGGAATGCGGGTTTCGGAAGATGAGGTGAACGATATCCGGTTTGCAGCCCTGCGATTTAATACCGATTACAGGGTGCTCACTTTGAACAATCCGTTTAACGATGGTCGCGTACCTTACTTTCACAAATCCATCGGGGGCTATCACGGGGCCAAATTGAAGCGATATCAGGAGCTTATTGAATTTCACATTCAACGCGATATGCAGGGCCTTCTAAACGTGATGCAGAATTCGCCAACCCGCGAAGCCATAGGCGCGCGATTGCAGGGTAGTGAAATCCTCAACATGCTCAATACGAAGTATATCATTTACAATGAGGAAACGGCACCCATTGTCAATCCGGCTGCACATGGCAGTGCCTGGTTTGTAGAAGATTTGATTATCGCTGAAGATGCGGATGATGAAATCACCAAACTCGGTGTGATCAGTACGCGATACGAAGCTGTGGTTGACCAGCGTTTTGCCGATCAGATCGGCGGTTTTGTATCTCCCGATTCTTCCAATGCAGCCATCGCAGTGGAAACCCATTTACCAAATTACATCAAATACATCTACGCCTCTGATGTTCCCCAGGCTACGATTTTCTCCGAAATCTATTACGACGCCGGATGGAAAGCCTACCTCGATGGAAATGAAGTGCCGTATTTCAGGGCGAATTATCTGCTTCGGGGGATGATCCTTCCGGCGGGGGATCACGTCATTGAGTTTAAATTTGAGCCGGAGGGATTTGCCACGGCCGCTACGGTGAGTACGGCTTTTGGACTGATTCTGGTGCTGGGGGTGGTATTTGCGTTATATCGTCATTTCCGGAAGGAAGAAGAAGATGTTGAATATTAATTTGATCTTGAAAATCTTGCATTTTGTTTTAATTTAGCTATGCGAAATCTTGTCGATTAATTTCATCTGTTTGAAGTTATGAGATAGATTTCGAAAAAGACGATGGCCTTTTACACGAGACATTTTAAGCGAATTTTCAGGGAGAAAATTAAATCATTTTTGATTTTAGTTCTTATTTCCCCATGGACATATGACATCAACGCGCAATGCGCTGGAATAGAAAGCGTCTATCACTTAGGTGTCGGACAGGAAAGAGGACACTCAATTACCAGGGTTGCGGGTGGAGGATATTTGTTGTCCGGGACGACAAAATCGTTTGGAGCTGGCATGGAAGACTGGTTGGTCATTAAAACAGACGAAAACTTCACACCAATATGGACGAGGGCAATAGGATATCCATCGACGGATGATTCGGGGATGAATGTTTTAATTAAGGAGTTATCTTCGGGTGAAATATTGTTGGCTGGCTTTCAGTTGATTAATGGACGAAGGGGTAGAGCCGTACTCCTTAGTCCTGATGGAGTACCACAATGGACATTGGCCATTGACGGGAGTTACACTACCCCCCGGGATATAATGGAGACTCTGGATGGCAATATTTTGATCAGCGGCACAACAAATGTACCCGCGGGGGCCTCTGAGGACGCATTCATTTTGAAGGTTGACTTTGACGGGAATGTAGAATGGAGTACCCGATTTGATGGGGGAATTAATGATCATTTCCAATCAACAACCATTGGTGCCAATGGGAATTATTTTGCCGTAGGTGGATCACAGGGCTACATTGGAACCCATGACGGGCATTTAGTGGAAATGAACCCGGATGGAAACATTATTAATCAACGTTTTTTCAATATAAACTCCTACTTTTTATTTTTAGCTATAGTAACCAATCCAGATGGAAGTTTTTTAATAACCGGCCATGAAAATGTAGGATCCCTTACAAGTGGAATAGTTATGAAAGTTAATCCCGATTTTTCTGTTGAATGGGCTCGAAAATTTCGTCAGGGTCCTAAAACTTATATTTCCTTCGCAGAAGTATGGAATCCCAATGAAGTAGTTGTCGGCTTGTCTAATCGTGCTGAGCAAAGTACCGACAATATTGGTCTGGCAACGCTTGATTATACGACGGGAGAAATCTTGAATTTTGTGAATCCCGATGAAGAATTTGCTCATATTCCCGAATTTACTTCCAAAAATTTTGTTTTCTCTCCCGAAAATGGAGTAATTGGTATAGGTACTCATGATGGCCTCGTATCACTAATTGCATTCAATAATTGTCTTGAGTTCGAATGCATGAACGCTTACGATTTTATTACCTCAGAAGTAGTTGTTCAAGTCGCTGACTTTTCCATCCCATCCGCTAATTTAGGTTATCAAATTATCACTTCTCCTTCATCAGTTCTCGCACCTGTAACTGGAATAGAATTCTCTACCCCCTGTGATTTTTCCCCTTGTTCTTCTAATCCCACTGTTTCTAATCAGGATGGTTGCGTTAACGAATCTATTTCATTTTCGATCTTATACGATGATATTAGTCCTGGAGATATTGAATCTGTGGACTGGAATTTCAGTTCCGGGATTACTTCTGCTTCGCTAAATCCCGATATAACGTATTCTGAATCGGGCGTTTTTCCTTTTATTCTAACAATCATCACTTCATCTGGATGTGAATACGTAGTGGAAGGAGAAACGCAAATTTATGATTTTCCTGAAGTGCCAGTCCTGCCAGAAAACATAACGCTCTGTGAAGGTGAGGTTGAATTCATTGATTTTAATCAGTTCAGTTCCTGGGACTCGATTGTCGGACCGAATGGTTTGCATACAGGCTTGTATGAGTTTAGTTCTGCCGGTTCGTTTTCATTTGAGTTCTTTGCCATCTGCGGAAACTATATTTCGACAGTGGTTGTTGAAACAATCAACAATCAAAATATTCTTTCAATTACGGAGAATGTTTTTTGCGTAGATGAGGAGGTCGAAACATCTATTAATTCATTGGGATCAGGTATGTCTGATACCGAACTCTTACTCGATTTCGGAGACGGTACAGAGATCATTGTAACAGAGAGTCCAATTTATCACAGTTATTCGTTGCCAGGTAATTATGTGATCAATCTAACTGGTACGATAAACGGCTGCGAAGTCACAGAGTCCTGGAATGTCCAAGTTGAAGATCCTATTAACTTTACCTTACCTGAATCTCTGACATTCTGCGAAAATGAAAGCGGAACACTTGATTTTTCAAACTTTGATTTCGATGTTCAAAATCCAGGCGGTCAAATCGTGACAATATTCGAGAGTTCAAATTCCGGAAATTATACATTCACCGCACAAAATGCTTGCGGTGTGGTATCGCAATCAGTTCAATTCATCCAATTCGATTTTGATCCAATACCATTCGGTACAGGACAGATCATTTGTCCCGGTACAGATACGGCCAGCATAGGATTTCAGAATCAGGCCTTATTGTATGATTGGAATAATGGAAGTGAAACTTCAAGCATACACGTTACTTCGGGTGGTCAATACATCGCTGATGTGTCAAATCCCGATGGCTCCTGTACCGACACATATTTTTTTAATATTTCGGAAACTGCTTATTCTTTTCATGTGCCTTTTCAGGAAGACACCCTTAAGCTTTGTGAGGAAGGGTCCCGATACATTAATCCGGCATTTATTGGTTTTCCTTATAATTTTCCGGATGGATCTACGGGTTATAGCTATTTTATGGAAGAAAGCGGAATATTGACAGTAACATATAGTGACGGATGTTATGACTATGAAGCCTCTTCTGTCGTTCTTATTGAGCCCTGTCTTTGCCCTTTATTCGTGCCCAATGTTTTTACACCCAATGAAGACGGATTAAATGATATTTTTCGCCCGGTTTCAGATTGCCCGGTTGAAAGTTTTCAAATGAAAATTTTCAATAGGTGGGGACAGGAGATTTTCGTAACCGAAGATATTTCGAGGGGGTGGAATGGTCATAGTCCCAACGAAGATTATTACGCGTCAGGGGGGATATATTATTATATCATTCAATACACTCAGATGCTGGGCAATTTGGAGTATCCACAACAACTTGCAGGTCATTGTACCCTTCTCAGATAGGAAGCAATATTTACATATCTGAGGGAATATTTCTCTAAAAATTTTGCGGATTCATTAGAATTATCTTACTTTATTCTCTGACATCCATTGGGGAGCCTGAATTAGTTTCTAAAATTAGTAGCTATGAAAAGCCATATCGCCTTCCTGATTTTGTGTTTTGCGATGGTGGGAAAAATTAGCTCACAGTGCGACACAACAATTGTACTCCAACCTGATCATACAGATGGAAAAGATGCTTTTATTTATACACTCTCAGTTAATCAGAATTTTGGTCATCACGTAGATTTTGCGGCAATCGCATGGACCAATAACGGCACACCTGTTAAAGTCAGAGGATTAATCAAATTCGATCTATCTTCAATTGAACCTGGCGCCGTAGTTCATTCTGCCATTCTTTCGCTTTACTCTTATAATTCACCATTTAATGGTCTTCACTCGGCTTTAAGCGGATCAAATGCATCTGTTTTAAGAAGGATTACTTCAGAATGGGACGAAAACACTGTAACCTGGGCCAATCAACCATCTTCTACTATCGAGAATCGGGTTTTTTTGGAAGCAAGTTCTGATATCCCGGCACCGAATTATACGGAAATTGACGTTACAAATTTGATTCAGGATATGATTGACTCGCCAACCGGTAATCACGGATTTCTCTATAAATTAGTAAACGAGAATCACTACCGTAGAATGATATTTGCTTCAAGTGATCATCCAAATCCCATCCTTCATCCCAAGCTTGAGGTGTGCTTTAGTAATTTAATATCTTCCAGCGACGATTTGGGAAGTCAACATTTGAATTTTCAAATATATCCAAACCCAACACGGGGGTTTATAAAGCTGAATTACACAGAAAAGTTGGGTGCTGAAACACATTTCCAATTAATCAGTCTTCAGGGAAAAATTTTATTGGAAATAAAGGATATTAAGCCGGGAGTGGAGATTGATTTATCGGGCCTGTCCAATGGGATGTACTATATGTCATTTTTTCAGGGTGGCGAAAAGGTAACCCGAAAAATACTTCTTCAATAAATCATTTTGAATTAAAGTGTGTTCGGTTAGTTTGGGTATCGTTTTATTTTCATTTTCCCTTTGAATTCTTGCAAGGTGTCCAATAAACTTTATGAACTACCTTAGCATCCGTGAAAAAGGTCCTCATCATCACCTATTACTGGCCTCCTGCCGGTGGAGCAGGTGTACAACGATGGCTTAATTTTGCCAATTATCTTCCCGTGTTCGGATGGGAACCCATCGTACTTACAGTCGATTCTGATTACGCTTCTTATCCGCAAACGGACACATCTCTTTTTGAAGAAATAAGCGAAAAAGTGCGGGTGGTTTATACCAAATCTTTTGAGCCCCTTCAATGGTACGGTAAGATTGCGGGTAAAGAGCGCATACCCTACGGAGGTTTCAGCAATAAAAAGGCGAATTCGACATTGTCTAAATTTATCAGAGGTAATTTTTTCATTCCGGATGCGAGGCGTGGCTGGAACCGATATGCCAGACTGAAAGCTTTGGAAATCATCGAAAATGAATCGATTGATTGTATCATTACCACCGGCCCACCACACAGCACGCACCTGATCGGGTTGTATTTGAAAAAAAAATTCAACATTGCCTGGGTGGCGGATTTCAGAGATCCATGGAGCGATATCTATTACAACTATGATATGCCGCGTACCGCTTTCGCGAAAAGTTATGACCGGCGTCTGGAGCGGGAAGTATTACAGGCGGCAGATCGATGTCTCACAGCGAGTCCGGGATTTGCACAGCTTTTTTCTGAAAAGGTAAAACGCAAATATGAGGTGATTACCAATGGATTCGACGCCTTGTTGAAACCTGCCGAAAAGCCATCGGATACGGGTGTCTTTACGATCGTATACACAGGTACCATTGCATCAAGTTACACTCCCGAAACGTTGTTTTCAGTTTTGGCCCAATTGCCAGCCGGTTCATTTCGACTTCGAATTGCGGGAAATATAGCAGAAACAGTCAGCGCACAAATCGTCGAATATGGTTTGGCGGATGTGGTTGATTATTTGGGTTATGTGAGTCATGGACAATCCATGGAACTCCTGACTACGGCTGACCTTTTGCTCTTGCTCAATCCCGTTGTCAAAAACAGTCAGGCTATCATTCCGGGAAAACTGTTTGAATATCTTTCAGCAGGGATCCCCATCATGGCTTTGGCGGGAAAAGAGGGTTCGATAAGTGAAATTTTAGAGAAAACCGGTACCGGAAAAAGTTTTGAACCGAATGACGAAGAGGGAATTTTAAATTATCTTTTGCAAATGCAGGGCGGCGCAAAATTCCATCCGAATATGGATGAAATCATGAAGTACAATCGGAGAAATTTGAGTGAAAGGCTTGTTGCACTTTTAGAAGAACTTATTGAATAAGTGAATATCTGGACAGATCATGTGATCTCACTACCAAAGTTGGCATATTTTTTAAGCGATTTGAACATATCGAATTTTCAGTGACAATTCCATTTGATTACTCTATGTCAGAAACTTCACCGACAAATGTGTGGGGTGGCGGTTTGAATAGTCGTGTTTTTTTGGCGTTTATTTTTT
>JBGTLS010000589.1:0-12931 GCA_041744015.1 Cryomorpha sp.
TGCTTCATATCCCAGGGGCATTTGGCACGCAGTTCATCCATGATCACAAGCAGGCGTTCAAATGCTTTCAGCTTATCTTGCATAGCAATATAATTTTCGTCAAAATTAGGCATTTTGAAATCGGGTAGTGGGTCATTTCATCACGGTACCGTATGCCCCGAATACCTATTTTAGCCGCGTGAAAAAAGGCTACTTTTGCTTTCTGATCCTGATTTGCACCCTGCCCACTCGGGCACAGGAAGCTGAATCAATCTGGCAATTTTCGGCAGGACCGGTCGGAGGATTTCTCATGCCACACCACAACGACATGGATTACCTGATCGATGGGCACATCCGCGGGCTTGACTTCAACGTGATGCGCCATACCACCGGAAACAGAGACTGGCACCACTGGTTTAATTTTCCGACCTGGGGGGTGAACATCACTGCATTAAATCTCGCTTCTCCACATTTGGGATATGGTGTTTCGGCCATTTTCAATGCGGATTTTCCATTGGACAAAAAGCGCAGACTTTTTCTGAAAGCCGGAATTGGACCGGGTTTTATTGAGAAACCATTTGATCAGGATGATAACTTTCAAAATCCCGCCATCGGCTCTCAAATGAATGCTGCCCTCGCCATGGAGTTGCACACAGAGATTCCGATTTCATCACGCCTGAGTCTGAAGCCCGGTTTGGCGATCCATCACTTTTCCAATGGGGCTTATAAGATTCCGAATTCCGGTATTAACGTCGCACTTGCTAAACTGGTGGTGTCGTACAATAGTGCCCCCCTGCCCGTAAGAATAAGGGAAAACCCATCTTTCACATCGCCGAAAGGAGAATTACATTTTGGCGCTGCCGGTGGACTCAAAGAAATACTACCCATCGGCGGAACCAAATATCCGGTAGTCAATATTTTCGCGTTGTGGCAAAAACGTTTGACACCGAAGTCCAGTCTGGGTATTGAAACCGGGGTTAACTACAACAGTAGCCTGCAGTACCGCGAGAAAAAAGAAGGTGGGGCGAGCAATAAACCTTCAGATAATTACCGGTCGTATGTGGCGCTTTCGCATACCCTTCATTTTGATCAGGTGGGATTCAGAGTTCAGGCCGGTTCATACATTTTACCAGAGTTTAAAGAAGATGGAATAATTTTCTTCCGCTATCATCTCCTGTATCAATGGACCAAAATTCAGCTTTATACAGGCCTGAAATCGCATTTCGCGAAAGCGGACTGTATAGAACTGGGCATGACCTACCGGATTTTATGAAAATCAAGCTGATCATACTCTCCTTGATATGGATGGGATGCGCCAAAGAAAATCAATGGGACTGCACCAAATCTTATGGGGATGAAATAACGGAAGAGAGAGAAATCCCTGCTTTTACCGGGATATTCACTTCAGACCGGGTAGACATTTTATACCGGTACAGTGCTGCATACAGCCTGGAAGTTCGGTTTGGGGAAAATATTATCCACCACATAAAAACGGAGGTGGTGGATGGCACTTTAGAAATTTCGAATGACGCAAAGTGCAATTGGGTGCGCGACCTGACGAAAATCCCGGAAGTGACAGTTTACGCCCCTTTTTTCGACGCCATTGAAAACCGCGGAACAGGTGATATTACTTTTGTGGATACGTTGATGACCGATCGATTTGATTACAATCAATGGGAGTCGAACGGCAATGTACACTTCATTTTGAAAGTGAATGATGCCCATATTTATATGCATACAGGCAATAACCGTGTGGATGTATTTGGGCTGTCTAACAATGCCAATCTTTATTCCGCATGTTCAGGTAAGATGTTTGCCGCAGAGCTGATTGCTCCAATCACTTTTGTAAACAATTCGTCCATCCAACCCATGGAAATATACAGCGGCGAATATTTGTATGGCGCCATTTACAGCCGGGGAGACATATTGTATAAAGGTCAACCGGCACAAATTGATTCTGAAATCCAGGGCAGCGGCCGGATTCGACCTCTTTAACAAAGCTTATTTGCCAGGTTTTCAGTTCGGACGTACCTTTACAGCAAATAACGTAGCCATGTTACAACTCATTCTGATCAGTATCATCCTGCTCGCTTTGGCTTTCGCCGGAATTGCAATAAAAATTCTGGTAAAAAAGAATGGTCAATTTTCAGGAACTTGCGCCAGCAACAATCCCCTGCTCACGGAAAAAGGCGCATCATGCGGCGTGTGCGGAGCCCGTCCCGACGAGCAGTGTAAAGCTGAAAGCTAAAGGATTTCAATTCGGTCTTTAAGTTCCGAACTGGTGTAAGTCTGTATTCCCGCCGCTCCTGCGTCAAAAATCAAATGCACCTGTAGATCTTCCTCCGGGTGATCTTGCAGGAATTCAATTGTCCCATCTACACCCATAACCATAAAAGCTGTAGCGTACGCATCGGCTTCCAGACATTTTTCCGCCAGTACTGTAACGCTCAGCAAACTATGTGCAACCGGAGAACCCGACTTCGGGTCGATGGTATGAGAAAATTTTCTTCCATCCTTTTCATAAAATTTCCGGTAGGTGCCCGAAGTGGCGAGAGCGGCATTTTCGAGTAGTACAACTGCGGTCAATTCCCGGGATTCCGCATTTTCCACCGGCCTGTCGATGCCAACACGCCAGAATGCGTCATTCTGATTTACCCCTTTGGTTCTCAACTCTCCGCCTATCTCCACCATGTAGTTTTGGATTGTTTTACTTTCCAGAAAATCTGCCACCACATCCACCGCATACCCCTGCGCATAGCTGTTCACATCCATTTGAATCCCGGGCATTTTGACAAAATTCCACGATTTTTCTGTGGAATCTGTTGGCTCAACTGTGAAATCGTAAGACACAAGACTTCGGATAGAATCGAGGTTAATTCCCTCTTTGACCTGACCACCTTCCGGCCCAAAGCCCCAGGCGCGTACGAGTGGCATGACCATGGGATGAAATGCGCCATCCGTTTGTTGTGAGATTTCCCGTCCGCGAAAAAACACATAGAGGAAATGCGGGTCGTCAATGCGGATTGAATCGGTGCGGTTGAATTTTGAGATTGTTGAAAAATCAACCCATGACGAAAGTGACTGGTCGATGGCTTTTAAAATGGAATCAATCTGAACTTTAGCGATGAAAACACTGTCAGGATTGAGAAATTTGACGGTATAGGTGGTCCCCTGAGCCTCTCCGGATATCTGAATTTCCCGGTTCTGTTGATTTTCGCCGTCTGTAACTAATTCACCACAAGAGGTCAAAACCAATATGCAAATCAAATTTGTGAATGCTTTTATCATTTGTTTGTGATTTGAAGCGCAACCAATACCTTAGAGCATTGTTACTTTGTCGCCTTGAGCGCAAAGTTAAAATCTAAATGAAGCACAACACAGAGAATAAACCGCTCACCCTTGGTGAACTGAAGAAATCGGGTTATCAATCTCTTCCGGTAAAAGATGAGATTCGAAAAAATCTGGTGGCCCGTCTGAAATCCGGTACGCCGGTATTTGAGGGGGTTTTGGGATATGAGCAAACCGTCTTTCCTGAAGTGGAACGGGCACTCTTGTCACGTCACAACATCAATTTTCTCGGTTTGCGCGGTCAGGCCAAAACGCGCATGGCGCGTCAATTAATCCATCTGCTCGACGAGTATATTCCGGTGGTGGAGGGTTCGGCCATCAATGACGACCCCCTGCATCCCATATCCCGGTATGCCAACGACCTCATTTCCGAAAAAGGAGACAACACACCCATATCCTGGCTTCACCGGTCAGACAGGTATACCGAGAAACTCGCGACACCCGATGTCACTGTGGCCGACCTCATAGGTGATGCAGACCCGATCAAGGCAGCTAATTTGAAACTGGATTACTCCGACGAACGCGTCATCCATTTCGGATTGATCCCTCGGGCGCACCGGGGAATATTTGTCATCAACGAGCTGCCCGACCTTCAGCCGAGGATTCAGGTGGCGCTTTTCAATATTCTGCAGGAAGGCGATATCCAAATTCGCGGATTCAAACTCCGACTTCCACTGGACGTGATGTTTGTTTTCACGGCCAATCCAGAGGATTACACCAACCGGGGTTCAATTATCACACCGCTCAAAGACCGGATTCAAAGCCAGATTCTGACCCACTATCCTAAAAACACGGAAATTTCTGCTGCCATTACACGTCAGGAAGCGAGATTAGCGTCTGACCAAACGGGAGCCATTGAAATATCTGAACTTGTAAGTACCCTTATCGAGCAAATTGCGGTAGAAGCCCGAACCAGCGAATTTATCGATCAGAAAAGTGGCGTATCCGCGCGACTTACCATTAGCGCTTATGAGAATCTCGTGAGCACTGTTGAACGGCGGATGCTGCTCAATGGTGAAACTTCCGGCAGGGCACGAATGGGCGATTTGCTCGGAATTCTTCCCGCCATTACCGGCAAAGTGGAGCTGGTATACGAAGGCGAGCAGGAAGGAGCGAAAAATGTAGCTTTTGGATTGTTGGGAAAAGCCATTCGAAACAAATTCGCTCAGTTTTTCCCTGATCCTGCCCTCGCAAAAAAGAGGAAAAACGAACCAAATCCGTATCAGGAAATCATTTCCTGGTTTGGAAAAAACGAACTTGAATTGCTGGCGGATAGCGACGTTGAAGAATACCATGCGAAATTAATGGAAGTGCCGGGCCTGAAAAAACTGGTGGAAAAATACAATCCCCGGCTTGACGCCAAAGACGCCGACCTGATGATGGAATTTGTACTGCACGGATTGGCTGAATATTCCATGCTCGGAAAAAATGTACTCGAAGACGGCCTCGCATTTTCAGATCTCTTCAACAGTGTTTTCTCGCATGACGATTATGAAGAAGGCGATAACAATTAATGAATAAACGATTACACCTGGCCGGTTGGGGCACACTCCTGCTTTTCCCAGCACTTGGCTGGTTTATACTTCAGTTTTTTGAAGAAAATCCGGTTGATATCATGCTTCGCGGAGAATTGCCAATAATCATACAATTTTTATACGGGTTGGGTTTGGGTGTCATATTTGGAAAATTTGCCTGTTGGGTGATTTCTATTCCTGCCCTGCGCGAATCTTCCGAAAAATATGTGCGCATGATTTCCTCTTTAAAATTGAGGCTTCCGGCCATTCTGTTTTTGTCATTTTGCGCAGGATTCGGAGAAGAATTGTTGTTCCGGGGAGCTATTCAACCCCTTCTGGGCATTTGGCTAACTGCCATCATATTTGTGGCGATACACGGTTATATCAACCCGCTAAACTGGCGGATAAGCGTTTATGGCCTGGCGATGACGCTCATCATCGCTTGCCTTGGCTGGATGACTGAAAGGTGGGGTATCTTTAGCGCCTGTGCAGCTCACATGGCTATAGATGTCGTTCTCTTTACATACCTTGTCGGCAGGAGCAGGCAGAATCAGTTTCAAAATCAACACGTATGAATATATTGGTGCCTTTTATATTTGTCCTCTGTCTTTTCACATCATCGTGCGAAGGGCAGGTGCAGACAACAGCGGAAGTTCCCTTCCAGGTGGTAAGGCCCGATGATTTTGCCAAATACTGGTACAGTGGAGAAGCAGAACTAAATCATTATGATCTGGAGCAATCCCGCTACGGGGAAACCCGCAAGGGGGAAGCTGTTTTGATTTATGTGACGGAAGATTTTTTGGCTGACAAGCAGGTCAAAAAAGAACGCGGTGAGGATAAGGCCTTCACCGTTCTAAAACTCAATTTCGTGAAAAAATTTGTGACAGGAATTTACGATTATTCTATCATGACCAGTGTTTTCACGCCCGTGGAATACATGAAACAACCCATGTCTTTAAAAGTCACGTTCTCGTCTCAGGACTGGTGTGGCCAAAGCTTCAGCCAAATGAATTTGAGAGACAAACAGATGAACTTTCAACTTCGCTCCTATTTTCAGGATGAGGGCGACACGGAAGTGAATATCCCGGCTACATATATCGAAGATGATTTGTGGACGCGGCTTCGGTTGGAACCGCAAATGTTGCCATTGGGCAAGGTTGATATTGTGCCAACTCATGAATATTTGCGACTTCACCACAAAAAAATCCAGGCTTATAAAGGGGAAGCCAACCTCGTGATTCAGGTGAACGACACCAAAACCGGTGGTGAATTTTATGTGTATACCCTTCGATATCCGGAACTTGACCGAGTTTTAAAGATTGAATGTCAGAGCACCTTCCCCTATCGTATTACGTATTGGGAAGAAACCATTAACGCCTCCAAGCCCGGCGAAAAACAAATTACAAAAGGTCGTCTCACCAATACCGAACAAAACGCATACTGGAAACTCAATGCCAATAAAAACGAATCCCTAAGGGATTCCTTAGGGATTCGGTATAAAATTTCTGATTGAAATTTTCTATTCTATTTTAAAAGGCACCTGAGTATCACCCCATGCCATCACCACGAGTCCACCTTCATCGATGGTGAACTTCAGGTTTTCAACATTCGAATCTGTTTTCATTGGCTTAACACTGGTGCGCAAAACATCTTTTGAGGCATCGTAATTATATGCGCCCCACTGATCCCACACGGAGTTAATTACGATTTCCCATTCGTTTTCACCCGGGATTGTAAACAAGGCGTATTTGCCGGCTTTTAAGGTTTTACCTCCAATTTTCACATCTTTATCCACCGTAATTGTGGTTGCCTCATTGGCACCCGTTCGCCAGATTTTGCCGTAAGGCACCAAATCGCCATAAAGATCCCGGCCTTTGGCAGCAGGAGATGAGTAATCGATGAGCACATGCGTTCCATGTATTGTCGCCTCAGCAGTTTTCGGTGGACTGGGTCGGTCCGATTTATCCTGTGCCTGACCCACAAAGGTCAATAGACTGAAAAAAATGGTAAGCGCACTAAAAAATTTAATTGTTTTCATTTTTGAACTTGGGTTTGGTTTATGTTCTTTGATTTTAAAAAGGTTTTATTCCTGACTGATTTTGTGAACGTCGTTGTTATCCCGCTCTATTTGATCTTTTACTTCTTCAATTTTTTTTCCCACCATGGCCATTTCGCGATGTCCGTTGCGCACCAACCATTTAAATGCATCTTCATCCCCGTCACCGGTCAGAGCTGTTTTGGCAAGCACGTCAAAATTATGATTTAGCAACCACTCCACCGCATCCTTTTTTCCCTCGGCTCCCGATATGGTCGCAGCGAGATGTGGAAACTGGTTTTCGAGCAGCCAGGTGCGGGCATCGGGCTTATTGTTCAAGGCAAAGACAAAAATTCCGAGTTCGGGAAAACCGTTTCGGATGAGCCATTCCCTGATCTTTTGATTGCCGCTGATGGCTTCACCCCAGGCGAGGAGTACTTTGGCAGAATAAACCGTTTTCAAATATTGCTGATTAAAATTTGTACTTTCGGTTTTGCCAAAAAACGTACCACAAATGAAGTACTCGACAGAACCAATGCTGAAAGATAACGCTCTTCTGGGCAAAACAATTGTGGTAACAGGTGGTGGAACAGGTCTTGGCAGGTCGATGGCACAGTACTATTCAGAGCTGGGAGCCAATGTGGTTATCACCAGCAGAAAAATCGACGTCCTGGAAAAAACAGCCGCTGAAATAACAGAAAAAACGGGTCGTGAAGTTCTCCCAATTTCCTGCGACGTGCGCCGGGAAGACGATGTAGAAAATCTTTTGAAAAAATCGCTGGAAAAATTTGATCGGGTGGATGGATTGCTCAACAACGCTGCGGGAAATTTTATCAGCCCTACGGAACGTTTGAGCCCGAAGGCTTTCAACATCATACTGGACATCGTTTTGAAGGGAACGGTGAATTGCACCCTGATTTTTGGCAAACACTGGATAAAATCCCAACAACCCGCTACTGTATTGAGCATCGTAACAACATATGCTTCCACAGGTTCAGGTTATGTTGTTCCTTCCGCTTGCGCGAAAGCGGGTGTCATTGCCCTCACCCGGAGTCTCGCTGTGGAATGGGCCAAATATGGCATACGTTTTAACGCCATTGCGCCGGGGCCATTTCCCACGAAGGGTGCCTGGGACAGGCTGTTACCCGGTCCACTGAAAGAAAAAATATCCATGGAATCGCGCATCCCTTCCAAACGCACCGGTGAACATCAGGAATTGGCAAATCTCGCAGCCTATCTCATGAGCGATTTTTCAGGGTATATGAATGGCGAAGTGGTAACTATTGATGGTGGAGAGTGGCTACAAGGGGCAGGTCAGTTTAATCAGCTAGAGGCAGTTACCGGAGATATGTGGGATGAAATAGAACGTTCAATCCGCGAAACAAAAGGGAGTTCCTGATTGCGAAGCTTCATCAAATGCTTTGCGGTATGTAAATTCCAATTGGCCGCATTGGTCGAAGTTTACGTAACTAAAACAGCTTTCTGTCAGTAAAAAGCCGGTATCTCATTACCGGATTTCATGACTGCAAGATATTTCTTCACCTCTCTAATTTTCCAGTTCGTATTGTTCTCATTGACCGCCCAGAACGCTGTTCATTTCGGGGCAGAATTAAAAAATGAGCTCGATCATGAGCAATGCGCTCATACGGACATCCATGAAAGGATGATGTTGGAAAATCCCGCCTATAAACATGAGCAGGAAATGAGAGAAGCGGTCCTGGAAGTTTTGTTGGAGCAGGAAAGGTTGGGGCTCTTACCCAAATCGGATGAAATCCTGACTATACCCGTGGTTGTCCACATTATTCACAAAGGAGAATCGTACGGTGTTGGTACAAACATCACCGATGAGCAGATTTATAGTGCAATCAATGGTCTGAATGAAGATTTCAGGAAAATGGCCGGCACGAATGGGTTTGGAGATGGCGTCGATATTGGTGTGGAATTTTGTCTCGCGCAGCGCAATCCGGATGGTCAGGCACACAGCGGAATCAACCGGGTAAATGGATGTACAGTCTCGAATTATTGCGAAAATGGAATCACTGCCGGAACAGGGCCGGGAGCCGCAGAGTTCACCGTCAAAAATCTTTCGCGATGGCCCAACCAGGATTATTACAACATTTGGGTGGTAAGCGAAATAGAAGGAAATAACGGAGGCTCCGGTATTCAGGGATACGCCTATTTCCCAACCACCTCAGTAGTCGATGGTACGGTCGTGATTTTCAATGCGTTTGGAACAGTTGGGAATTTAAAATCTTATACCAACCTGAACCGAACCCTGACCCACGAACTGGGTCATGCTTTCGCCCTTTTCCACACATTTCAGGGTGGTTCCTGCGCGGCTGAAACCAATTGTGCACTTCAGGGAGACCGTGTATGTGATACACCACCTACCGTATTAAATTCAAATTGTGCGAGTCCTGCCTGTAGTGGAACCCAACAAATTGCCAATTATCTTGACTATACAAGTCAGCTCTGCAAAAACATGTTTACGGAAGGGCAAAAAACCCGGATGCGCAATACCATAATCAATTCCCGGGCAAACCTTTTGTTGTCAACCGGATGTGAACCCGTTGTAATCGTTCCCGCTGATGCCGCAATTACTGCCATAAACAGGCCCGAAGGCAATCTGTGCACCAACATCATTCAACCGGTGGTGCAATTAACAAATGAAGGCAGCGTACCACTTTCGACCACAGAAATACAATATCGCACCGGGGATGCCTGGGAAACGTATTATTGGACAGGTCTGCTCGGTCCTGGTCAGGCTACCATGGTTACATTACCTGAATATGATGGTGGTTGGGGGGTTAAAAACCTCGAGGTGAGAACGAACAATCCAAATGGTGGTGTGGACGCAAACAATGCGAACAATTTGTTTTCAAAACAATATCACGCCGTTCAGGGAGGCCATACGCTAACCTTAAAAATCACCCTTGATTTACAGGGTTCTCAAACCACCTGGCTCATCCGCGATGAAAGTCAAAACACCATCGCCAGTGGAGGGCCTTATATCAATTTTCAAAATGGCGTAGTGCATATCAATGAAATTTGTGTGCTCGACGGATGTTATGAATTGGTGGTGCTTGACTCTGGTGGAAATGGAATGTGCTGCAACAATGGAAATGGTGGGTTTCTGTTAGAAGATCAAAATGATGTCGTTCTGGCGTCGGGGGGACAGTTTACTTCCAGTGTCACTACACCTTTTTGTCTCAATTCAGGCGGCAATCCACCATCTGCAAACTTTATAGCAACCCCAACCACCCGATGCGCAGGGCAGAGCATCAATTTCACAAATACCAGCACTGGAGAAATTGATAGTTACGACTGGAAATTTTTTGGTGGAACTCCTTTTACAGTGACAACTGCCAACCCCGGACCTATCACTTACAACACGCCGGGGGTGTACAATGTCCGTTTGGCTGTAGCCAATGCATTTGGCGAAGATGTGGAAATAAAATCCAACTATATCACCATCACCGAACAGCTTATATGGTATGCAGACAGTGATGGAGATGGTTATGGAAATCCGAATATTTCAACTCAGGCATGTAGTCAACCAGCGGGTTATGTCTCTAATGCGGATGATTGCGATGACAACAACGCAAACAATTGGAATAGCTGTTACGATTGTGCCGGTGTATTAAATGGACCGGCTGCGCTCGACAATTGTGGTGTTTGTGATGCCAATCCCAACAATGATTGCGAGCAGGATTGCGCCGGAACATGGGGTGGATCTGCTTATGTGGATAATTGCGGTGTGTGTGATGCCAATCCCAATAATGATTGCATGCAGGATTGCGCCGGAACATGGGGTGGATCTGCATATCTAGACAATTGTGGGTTGTGTGACGCCAATCCCAATAATGATTGTGTGCAGGATTGCGCCGGAATGTGGGGTGGATCAGCTTATATGGATAATTGCGGTGTGTGTGATGCCAATCCCAACAACGATTGTGTGCAGGACTGCGCCGGGACATGGGGTGGATCAGCATATGTAGACAATTGCGGTGTGTGTGACGCCAATCCAAACAATGATTGCGTGCAGGATTGTGCAGGAACCTGGGGTGGTAATGCTTATTTCGATGAGTGTGGCATATGTGATGACAATCCGGATAATGACTGCATACCTTGTAATAATCTGAGCATTACTATGATTGAAAAAGTCAACCCCTCGTGTCACGGAGGTGATAATGGTTCTATTTCAGTAGTTGTTTCTTCGGAAACCAACAATTATCAGATTATATGGAATACCGGTCATACAGGGACGAATCTGACCGGACTATCGGCGGGAAATTATCAGGTAACTGTCACTGAAGATGGCTGTTCAGCGTTTCTGAGTATTCAATTGACCGCTCCTTCTCCTATGATACTTTCTTTCGAAAACATTACCCATATAGCATGTAACGAAGCAAACAATGGCTCAATCGACATCTCAGTTTCAGGAGGATCACAACCTTATGTGCTGTTTCTAAATGAAAATCAGCTTGAGAATGGAATGGTAAGCAATCTTCCGGAAGGAAATTACAATGTGATCGCCTTTGACATGCAAGGGTGCATGATAACCGGAGCTTTTGTTATTGAGAGCGTCGCCTGCGATAGTCTGGCTCCTACTCAATTGACCGAAGCGTTTTGCGAAAATGTCAACGGCACATTTTTTGAATCTGTATTTTGCGCACCTGTTGCAAATGCACAGGGCTATGAATGGAAATTCACGCCGGTCTCGTATTTCCAACAGGCGTTTACAATTGCGACTCCTGAGAATTTTTTCATTCCTTCCGACCATCCGCAGTTGATGCCAAATGAAACGTACAGGATTTCTGTGAAAGGCACGCACAACAATATTCCCGGAGATTTTGGTGCTGTATGCAATGGGCAGTTTGCAATTGAAACGGCTCAACTCATAAATGCCGATTGCGGAAATATGGGCTTATCGCAAATGTCCACGATTACAATTACAGAAGTTACAGATGCGCAGGATATCGAATTTGTATTTGAAAATCCACAGACCCTGGAGAGAATCTTTCACTACAGTGGTGGATCTCAGACCTTGATACTGAATCAGGTAGGAAGTCTTCAGGCAAATGTGCTTTATCATGTAAGCGTTCGGGTAAAATACCGGAATTTGTGGGGAGCATATGGAGAAATATGTAACATCCAATTTGTTTCAGAATTACCGACAACCAGCCTGGATTCAGCATGGTGTGAAAATTATGACATCGATTTTGAAAATGAACTGTTTTTCGTGAAACCTATACTGGGAGCTACCGTATATGAACTGCAAATCAGCGGAGGTGATTACACATCACCAAAGTCGAGCCAGAAGAACCAACTGGGTTTTGCAGCAACAGACTTTCCTGAATTAAGCAGAGAAATGATTTATCAGGCTAGAGCCAGAGCGTATTTATACGGAAGCTGGCTGGCATGGGGAGAAACCTGCAACATTTCTTTTGGAGAAGAAGAAGGCTACAAATTAAACTTAACAATTTATCCCAATCCGCTCATCACAGACAATAACCTAAACCTGTTGATGAAAGGAAATTGGGAACAACTAAAAATATCAGTATATGACATGACTGGTGTGGAAATTCTCAGAACCACTGAAAACGTATCACACCTCAATCCCACCAACCTTTCTCTCCCTGCGCTTGGAAGTGGCATTTACCTGATAAATGTTTCACACGGTCAGGAGACTTTAACAAAAAAGATAATCGTGCATTAACCCCCAGGATTTTTAACGTTTAGTTTAAGGGGAGAAGCCGCTGTTTGATCTTAGGATCGGCAGCGGCTTTATGCATTTTGGCACTTTTATGTTAAGCTAAAGTGAAACACATAAGATTCTGATCATCATATCGGAACGATTTGTAATCTCGTGCTATTTTGCAGTTAATGCATTAAAAATCGTTTTTCATCGGGTAAAAAGTTTTGTTTAGCGAAAATAGCGCCGTACTTTAGCGTGCTTATTAACTAACTTTTAATCTATGAAAAAGATGTTTACACTCTGGAGGGGTTGCTATCTTTCCTTGTTACTCGTTTTGGGAGTCTCATTGCAGACCTA
>JBGTLS010000590.1:0-5746 GCA_041744015.1 Cryomorpha sp.
CAATTAACAATTCTTATTTTGACCATTGTAATATTGCTATACAAACTTATTCCAGACATTTAATTCTTTACAATGTTGAATTCCTTAATTGTCATTCCAATTGGCTGGCCACGGCTATGACTGGCACAAGCGGAATACAAAATGTGTTATGTCAATCAACAGCGAATTCAAATGTAAAATTTCAGGGTAACGCTACATTACTGGGAGAGACCAGTACAATATTAAGTGGAATCAATGGGATATGGACAGACGGTGCTATAGGCAGATTTAGATGTATCAACGTACTTGATCAAACTGATGCTGGTATCTACATAAGAAACGGGAGCACGGTAACGATGAATGCAACATGGCCCAACAATGATATCTCCTCCAATGCGACTTCAATAAAATTGTGGGAAGCCGGAGGACTGAATCTCAACAATGGAGAAAATGACCTTCGTCCCGATATTCAGGGTGCTCAATCAGTTATCAATGGCTCTATGCTTTGTCCTTCCGGAACCAACATAAATGCAAATATGAATTTTTGGAAGAATGGCGGCACAGCGCCTACAGTCTCTGATTATTCTCTTCAGGGAATTTGTACTCCGTTATCCTGGGCAATGACAATCACTGACAACTTTCCCCTTTCTCAGGTTGAACCATGCATCATTACGGAAGGTGGATTAGCTGGTGAGGGTGAAAATCTAGGAATGGGTGAATCAATATATTCCCCATCTGACGACATGTCAAATTCGGAACTCACTGACTTAATAAATCTGCTGGATGAAAGTTCGTTTGCCGATCTTTTCTTTCACCAGAACACGGAAAATATGTCAATCTTTCAGAGTCAATCTGAAATGCCGGTGAATTTGGTGGATCTTCAGAATGGATTAATTGATCACATTCAGAATAGGGAAATAACTACGGAAAACGAAGCAGCACTTCAATTCAGTGCTGTGCAAGGAATATTCGAAATATTTAATAGAATAAAGTTCACCCAGGATCTCGAGTTTCAATCCCAATCATCATCGTCTAAATTTCCAATGGAGCTGCATGAAATATTGGCAAATAAATCATCTGAATTTTATGATGAGGGATTCAGAGATATAGGATTTTATTCGGCCATTTTGGCTGCAGAAATTTTACACTCAAACCAACAACTCGAAGAAGCTTTAGCATATTTAAGTAGTGGAATAAATTCACCCCTCTCGGAAAATAATCAATTCGTACTCAATCGATTTATTTGTCAAATGACGTATGAATTAAATTCTGTTTTTCCAGATTTGAATGAAGTGAACAATGAAATTTTATTGTGCGATAATTTGAATGATGAGAACCCCAAAAATGCTGGTGGCGAGAAGTCAAAAGAAGCCAAAGGTACAGAAAATTCATTCGCACTTTTCCCAAACCCCGCACAGAATGTAATTCATTTACAATTTGATCAAAATCCAGAAGAAAATTATACCATTGAAATTTTTAATGCTTCCGGTCAACAGGTTTATTCAAAGATTGTTATAGACAGGGAGGCTGTTAGCTTAAACGAATTTACCAATGGTTTATATTTGGCTAGATTAACCACCAGTTTGGGCGAAATGTTAACGTCAAAATTCATTGTTTCCAAATAAAAATCTGAAATCATGAGAAAATCATTATTGTTTTCGATAATCACATATTTCTTAGCTGCACTCATGTCATCATTTGCCCAAACACCTCTCACTGAATGGAAATTTTATTTGGCGTTTGAAGATGCTACCGGCGCTAGAGATACTTTATGGTATGGAATGGATGAAAATATTACTTCATGGGCACCAAGCGAGAATGCTGAGTTTGGCGTTGTACCATTTGAAATTCCTCCAGATATATTTGCTGTTTATACAGGATATTCTAATAGTGAGTGGACTCAGGTTTACGTGAACAATATTGGATTTCCTGCTGATTTTTATATCTACGCCTCCAATTACGTATATCCGATTACATTGAGTTGGGACACTTCA
This sequence comes from Cryomorpha sp., assembly GCA_041744015.1. Classification (GTDB taxonomy): domain Bacteria; phylum Bacteroidota; class Bacteroidia; order Flavobacteriales_D; family Cryomorphaceae; genus JBBQZU01. Next base: position 1,974 of record JBGTLS010000590.1, read on the forward strand.
TTGTTTAACGCTCCAATTCTCATGGAAACACAGGCCGGACCAATATGTAATCCGAGACTTGACAATGATTTTTTCTTTAATTATCATTTTCCAATTGGAATGTATAGCATGACCCTTACGAATGAGGTTGAAATGCCTTATTTTGATTGGGGTTCCGAAGATCATTTTCCTCTCTGGTTCGCGGTTGGTCGCGGTAATTGCGACCCATTTGTGGTTACTGATAATATACGGTTAAATAACTTAAACCTTCACCCCAATCCCACCAACAATACAATGTCGATTCAGAGCCAGGATTCTTTCGAAAGAATTGAGATATATGGATTGGATGGTCGTCTGATAATGGAAAATACCAATCAAATATCAGTCGATAACACGATCAATTTAGACGTTTCAGATTTGCCTGCGGGGATATACATTATTTCTGCGCTGAATGCTTCGGGTGTATTGGTGGGAAGGGGTAAGTTTGTGAAAATGTAAATCCCCAGTCCTGTATTTTCTAATTTCGACTTTCGACTATTCACAGCTTTTCGAAATCCCGATTGGTCTCCTTAATAAAATCCAGAATCTCCTCCCGCCCCAATGCACTGTTTGCAGAAGTGATAAATTGCCTGGGAGCCACTTCCCATGTTTTCAGCATTTCTTCGGTGTACGCTGCAATGTTTCGATCCAACGCTGCCGGCTTAACTTTGTCGGATTTGGTAAAAACCATCACAAATGGAATCCCTTTTTCACCAAGCCACTCCATAAAACCCAGGTCATTTCCTTGCGGTTCGTGCCGCACATCGATGAGTACAAAGGTACACATCAGATTTTCACGGGTTTGCAGGTAGGGATTGATCAACAATTTGAATTCGTCGCGCAGGGTTTTCGACACTTTCGCGTAGCCATATCCTGGCAAGTCGACAAGGTACCAGGAAGGCTTGCCTTTGTCTTTTGGATATTCGATGGCAAAATGATTGATGAGCTGGGTTTTACCAGGCCTTCCGGATGTCTTGGCCAGGTCTTTTCGCGTAAGCAACATATTAATGAGTGATGACTTGCCAACATTGCTGCGCCCCACGAAGGCGTACTCGGGAATGATGGGTTCAGGACATTGGTTGAGCTTTCCGCTGCTTTTGAGAAAAGAAGATATCAGATGGTCTTCAGCATTCATGCTGCGAAGCTAAAACCTTTTGGCGAGCCAGGCAGAAAGTATCTCGTTGAATTCCATCGGATGCTCCATCATAGGAGCGTGACCGCACTTGTCAATCCAGAATAATTCGGCGTCAGGCATGCCTGCCAGAAATTCCTCAGCAACCTCGGGTGGCGTAATGGTATCGTCGCGGCCCCATATCAAACATACCGGCATGGTATAATTCTTCAGATCATTCCGCATATTATTCCGGATTGCCGACTTCGCCAAAGCCAGAACCTTGATCAGTTTCGTGCGATCCTGAACGAGTGTAAAGGTTTGTTCCACCAGATCGTCAGTCACCATTTCCGGGTCGTAAAAAGTCACGGCTATTTTCTTGCGGATATAGTCTTTGTCTTCCCTTCTCGGAAATGAACCGCCGAATGCATTTTCGTAAAGTCCTGAACTTCCTGTCAGGACCAAACCCTTAATCCCGTGTGGTTTATTTTTCGCGGTAACCAAAGCAACGTGTCCTCCCAAAGAATTACCGAGCATGATCACATCCGTAAGCTTCTGCGCCTCCATAAATTCAATGATGAAAGCCGAAAGGCTGTTGACACCGGTTTTGATCAATGGCAAATCGTAGAGCGGCATCATAGGAACAATTACCCGATAGGTTTTGCTCATTTCTTCGATCATTTCACGAAAGTTACTCAGCGCTCCAAAGAGACCGTGTAAAACCACGATGACCTGACCTTCACCTTCATCGATGAATTGAAACTTGCCTTTTTCTTTGATTTTAATCTCCATAAAACTTTGCCCGTAGCTTCCAAATATAGAACTTTTGAAATGTGAATATCCCATTCATTGAAAAAGACCAGTACACAAGAGTTTGTTAATAAGGTATGCGGCTTATAGGTGGACCTGACAATATGACGATGAATTCCAGTTCTTTTCTTGTCTTGCCAAATGCTACAATCTAATTAAGAACGAACACTGTATTTTAATCGATCATCCATCGGTAATTTGATGAATTCGATAATCTCCACTTTTCCAAAATCTTTGTGAAGGGGATTCAGAATGATATTTGATTCTCTTTCCACGATAGTTGAAGGAACTTTGAGAGCGAAAATATTCTTTTTGTTCACGAGATCAGTAAACACCTCCATCGTCTCAGAAGCATATGGATACAGCTTCCATCGGGGAGGAAGTTTCAATAATTCATCAATAACAAAAGAGTCCGGAAATTGAATTTTTGCGACGAGAAAATCTTTCGGCAAAGAAGCTATATTGTCAGAATGGACATAATATTCCAGCAATGCAAGAGCGATATTTTCAGAACAATACACAGCGCGGGTTCCGGTTTTATTCCATCTTCCCCCCACTTTCTCAGCCCCAATACCCGATAATGTGGTCTCCTTATATCTGGCATTGACAACCCGATACACCAACATCAGCTGTAAACATTGTGTTGAATTCTAATTATTTCATTTTGAACCATTTCAAATCCAAAACTGCTATCAAGCAATTCAAATGGCTTTTTGTTACCCAGTGTCCGGACAGGTGTCATCAGCCAGTTTTTGAAATCTTCCTTTGAGTCAAATACTTCGTATCCCAGGCCAAACAAACGGGCTAATTCATAAATCCTTTCAGAAGTTTCCTTTCCATAGACATTCTTCTTTTGCATACTGCTTATGGCTACTGGCAATACGGTTTCAAATTCTTTTTCAGTAGCGTCAATATTTTGAATCAACTCTTTCCAATCTGACTTTTTTACGCCACTTCTGATTCGATCGATGAGTTCCATTTGATATTCCGGAGCCCTCATCGCATGGCCGACCACCCAAGTAGGAGAATATTTTGCAGCGGTTTTTGTTTTGGAAGAAGCTGACGGTTTGCGGGAAAGACTTTTTCCGGAAGATTTTTTGACTGTTGTCTTAATGGACATGATTGTAAATTTACAACTGTGTAAACGTAAATTTACAACAATAAGTTGACTGAGACTTCATCGGATGGCAATAAAATGACGAGTTGATTACCGCACCACCGTCACCTCAAACTGCATCCTTTCCACCTTTCCACTCAGGCCCTGCACCACGGCTGTGATTTGATAAACACCTCCGGAGGCCTCATTTCCGTGCGATTGGGCATCCCAGATTTCGAGGTCTGAGGCCCCGGAAGCATCCTCGCCGTTTGAAATTTCCTGTCCCCAGCGGTTGAATACCTGCCAGAAGATGCGGCTTACGCCAAAAAGTTGGGCGACGAGTTGGTCGTTAAGGCCATCGCCGTTTGGGGTGATAATGTTGGGCATGGCAACTTTGATGCCCGGATCCACACGGAGGAGGTAGGTGGCGGTATCCGCGCAAGAAGGATTACTCACCCATACGGAGAGGCTGACTTCAAAATAGCCGCTATCGGGAAAAACATAAGAGGTATTAAAAGCTGTGCTGAACACCTCCCCATCCACCAGCCATTCGTACCCGGTGGCGTTGGTGCTTTGATTGGAAAAAATGACTGTGAGGGGAGAATCTCCGGAAGTGGGATTGGGGGTGAAGGCGGCTGTCTGGGAGGTGTTAAGACCGACGGTGGCTAAACTGTCCCAGGTACAACCCAGGGCATCGGTGACTGACACAGGATACGTTCCTGGTGCGAGGTTGTTAAA
>JBGTLS010000591.1:0-2392 GCA_041744015.1 Cryomorpha sp.
ATGGCGGGGTTTTGATCATGGATTGGAAGCAGTTTTCAGGGCATCTACAGTTTCGGTGGAATCAACCGGAAATGCAGGCGGCCCTTCTCTTCTCTGTTCGGGGGTAAGTATGGAATCTGGCAAAGTGACATCCGGATCGACATAAAGTTCACCTTCGGGCTCTTTCGGGGCAGCCGGAGTAGTTCCCTGAAGCGTGAGAATATAACTGGTCACCTGCGCCATTTCTTTCGGACGCAGTTGTGACTCCCATGAGATCATGCCTTTTGCGGGAACGCCGTACTTGATGGTTTTAAAAATATCGTGGATACTTCCCCCGTGAATCCAGTATTTGTCTGTGAGGTTAGGGCCCACAGATCCACCGCCATCAGCGAGATGGCAGGCCTGACAATTGGCATTGTAAATATTCTTTCCAGCTTGTAAATCGGATTCGGATGTGAGCAGGGTTACCGTATTTTCATTCACCGATTCGCCCATTTTGGCGATGTAATCCAGGCGCTCTTGTGTTGCCAACTCCACTTCTGCCACATATTCTTCTGATTGGCTGTTGCCATATGGCAATACATGAAACCAAATCATGTAAACCACTGCAAATACGATGGTGAGATTGAACATCCAGACCCACCACGGCGGCAGGTTGTTATCGAGTTCGTGGATCCCATCGTATTCGTGATCCATTAGTATTTCATGCTCACGCTCTAAGGGTACTGCGTCGGTAAGGGCGGCCATTACAGGGCTGGCTTTTTTCACATCTTCCGATTCTATGCTCATCACGGGATCCGGAGCTGGTAAAAAGATTTTTAGCGTGCTTCGCACCAAAGACACCATGTAGAGGAAAACCAATATCAACACGAAATTCAGGATCAGCAGGAGGACCGTATTGGTATTGTCGAAAATTTCCGGAAAGGCAGGCTGCTCAACCGTTTGAGCTTGTACCTGCGTGCCCAAAGTTCCAAAAACGGAAATCAGAATAAGGATTTTGGTTGTGCCGGAATCCTTCATTTTACGGAGTTTTTGAAGGTGAGGGGCATTTCCCGCAAGGGTGCGCAAGATGCCGGCCAGACTGATAATAGCAAAAAGCAAAATCAATGCGATGATGGCCAGCGTGAGGTTGGGACCTTCCATGATTCCTGGTTTCACCGGTAGTGGCTCCGCAGCCAGAAGTGGCAACGCTATCAATGCGATCAAAATGGTAAGTGAGAATTTTTGAAGGCTCATATCAGGTCATTTTTGGAATTTACGGGAGCAGAATCGTCCGATTGCAAAGGCATTGAACTCATTTCGGCCACATGCCTTTTGCTTAGGGCCACGGCGTAAATGATCAATCCGACAAAAAATGCGAAGAAGATGATGAAGGAGATCAGCGGAAAAATTTCGATTCCGATGATGGTTTCCATATTGTGTTTGATGAACTTCAGCATGGCTATTCAGTTTTGGCGGTTTGGGTTTCGAGTTTGATGTCGGTGCCCAGTCGTTGCAAATAGGCTATAAGGGCGATGAGTTCGGTGTTGGGTGCCGCATTGATATCATCTTTGGCGAGGCTTTCAACGATTTGTTGCTGCTGTTTTTCCACGTCCGCATTCGCCAAATGTTCGTATCCTTCTGCATACGGAACACCGAGGGTGCGCATGGCGTTAATTTTAGCAGCAGTTGTCGTGGTATCAAGTATGTCTACCGCCAGCCATTTGTAAACCGGCATCAGCGATCCGGGCGACATGCGCTCGGGTTCGATCATGTGGTTGTAATGCCAGCTGTCAGGGTATTTCCCACCCACGCGGTGCAGGTCGGGCCCGGTGCGTTTGGACCCCCACAGGAATGGGTGGTCGTAAACGAATTCGCCGGATTTGCTGTACTCACCGTAACGTTCTGTTTCGTGGCGGAACGGGCGCACCATCTGCGAGTGGCAATTGTTGCAACCTTCCTGAATGTATACATCACGGCCATGGAGTTCGAGCGGGGTGTATGGCTGCACGCTGGCTATTTTTGGAATGTTGGATTCTACCAGGAAGGTGGGCACCATTTCGATGATTCCGCCGATAAGAATGACTATCAGTGACAAAACGAGCAATTGTACGGGGCGTCGCTCAAAACGGCGGTGCCAATGTTCTGACGCCTTACCGACGTAGACTTTTTCGAGTGCAGGTGCTTCGGCTGCTTCGTTGGCGAGGAAAGTTCCTTGTTTTACGGTTGCGATCAGGTTGTACATCATCACCAAAGCACCGCAGAGGTAGATGAATCCACCCACCGCACGCATGATGTACATGGGTACGATTTGGGTTACTGTTTCCAGGAAGTTCGGGTACACCAGGAACCCGTCGGGGCTAAACGCTTGCCACATGGCCCATTGCGCGAAAGCGGCCCAGTAAAGAGGCAAGGCATAGAAAACGATACCAAG
>JBGTLS010000592.1:0-7014 GCA_041744015.1 Cryomorpha sp.
AAAGAGCTTAAATCCATACTCGGACAGCAACACTATCGCCTCTGCGACTGGAAAGAGACCAACAGCCACATCAATTTTCGCCGGTTTTTTACAGTGAATGGATTGATTTGTTTGAACATGGATTCAGAGATGGTTTTTAAAAAGTACCACGAAACCACATTGAAATTTGTAAACGAAGGACTTTTCAACGGTATTCGGGTCGACCATATTGACGGACTTTACGACCCGGTGACTTACATGAATCGTCTTCGCCAACACTGCGGTGATGACCTGTACATTATCGTCGAAAAAATCCTGGAACCCGCAGAAACCCTGGATCCATCCTGGCCGATCGAGGGTACGAGTGGGTACGACTTCCTGGCAATTGTCAACAACCTCTTCACCCGAAACAGTTCGGAGAATAAATTCTCACGGTTTTACCGAAAGCTGACCAAAGATGACAAGTCCGTAGAGAAAAAGATTCACGAGAAAAAAGCTGACATCCTCCGCGACTACATGGGTGGAGAACTCTCCAACCTGCACCGGTATTTCATTCAGCTCAATCTCGCCGATACGCCTGCAGAAATTAACCACCCCGACTTGCGGGAAGCCATCAGAATGTTTCTTATCCACTGTCCGGTGTACCGTTTCTATGGCAACTCATTCCCCCTTCCGGAAAAAGAAAGAGAAGAAGTACGAGCCATTTTCAAGACCTGCAAAAAAGATCGACCGGATCTCGGGGCTCCCCTTGAGACGGTCGAAAAAGTTTTGATCATCAATCCATCGAATCGCGACAGCGATTACAATGAACGCGTGAAGCTTTTTTACCAGCGTTGCATGCAGTTCACCGGCCCCCTCATGGCCAAAGGGGTGGAAGACACATTGATGTATACATTCAACAGGTTTCTCGGACACAACGAGGTAGGCGATTCTCCGGAATTTTTCGGTCTCACCTCAGCCGACTTTCATGCCCACATGAAAGATCGACAGACACACTGGCCTCTTGCCCTAAATGCCACTTCCACCCACGATACCAAGCGCGGTGAAGATGCCCGTATGCGACTCAACGTACTTCCCGATCTGGCAACAGCATGGATTGACCACGCGACAAAGTGGATTGAAATCCATTCGGAAAATAAAACGGATGGGTGGCCAGATGCCAATGAGGAATATTTCATTTATCAGACCTTGATCGCCTCTTATCCGATGACGCCTGAAGACAATTATCAGGAGCGACTCGATGAATATTTCACAAAAGCCTTTCGCGAAGCCAAACGCCACACAGATTGGGCTGATCCGGATAAAAAGCACGAAAAAGCAGTGCGGACTTTCGTCAAAAAACTCCTCGATCCTAAAAAATCATTTCTTCCCGCTTTTACCGGATTTCAAAAAACGGTGAGCGACCATGGAATCATTCTCAGTCTGGCCCAGCTCATTCTGAAATTCACTTGTCCGGGAGTTCCCGACAATTATCAGGGCACCTCCGGTTGGGATCTCAGCCTCGTAGACCCTGACAACCGACGCAGCGTAGATTACGATATGCGTCAGAAAGACCTCCATACAGTTACAGACGGTTTGGAACCTGTCGCTCTGATGCGCAAATTATGGGACACACGAACGGACAGCCGCATCAAACTTTGGATGGCCAATGCCCTTTATCATTTGCGGGCCGAACACACTGATTTGTTTTTGGACGGATTGTATATCCCGCTCGAAGTGCGCGGAAAATACCGCGACAATAGTCTCGCGTTTGCACGCAAATACAAAAATACCTGGATCGTAACTGCTGTACCATTGAGCATAGCCCGAATTGCAGACCTGCACGATGGCAGTATCGACCTCGATTGGAGCGATACCGAAATCGTTTTGCCCGAAGAGGCACCAACTGAATGGAAACATGTGCTTCTGGAAACTTCCGGCAATTACAAAGGCTCATTTAGATTGTCTGAGATATTTCAGGGTTTGCCCTATGCGATACTCATATTGAAAAATCCGGACCATGACCGGAAGGCTGGCATCCTTCTTTCACTAACTTCTCTTCCCTCGCCCCATGGCATCGGCGATATGGGTGCAGAAGCACGGTCATTTGCAGATTTTCTTACCCGATCAGGTCAAACACTGTGGCAACTCCTGCCGGTTACGGTAACGGATAAGAGCAGCTTTCACTCTCCGTACAGTTCCTGCTCAAGTATGGCCGGAAATCCACTTCTGATTTCATTGGAAGATCTGGTAGATATTAAACTCCTTGATTCTACCGATCTGGAAGGTGAAACTTTGAGGAATACAGATAAGGTGAATCACAGCGCAGCACAACGTTTGAAAGACAAACTCCTTCAAAAGGCATGGCTGAATTTCCGGGCGGGGAAATCAAGGTTGCAGCCGTCATTTGAAAAATTTAAAAAACAGGAAGCTTTCTGGCTCGACGACTACACCCTGTATGAAGTGATACGTCAGAGCCAGAATGCCGCGCCCTGGCATGAATGGCCATTGGAATATCGCAACCGGGAACCTGAGGCGATCGAAAAATTCGTAAACAAAACAGGGGGGCCGCTCGAAAAAGCAAAATTTATCCAATTTCTGTTTTTCCACCAATGGAAAAAATTACGAAAGTATTGCAGCGTGCGCAATATTCAGCTGGTTGGTGACATACCATTTTATGTGGCATATGATTCTGTTGATGTTTGGGCCAATCGTGAATTTTTTGCCATCGATAAAGATGGTCGGATGACCGGTATGGCCGGAGTGCCACCAGACTATTTTAATGATGATGGACAATTGTGGCACATGCCAGTATTTCATTGGGATGTGCTTGAAAAAACCGGCTATCGTTGGTGGATTGACCGGATTCGAAAAAATCTGGAATTGTTTGACATTGTTCGCCTCGATCATTTCCGCGCATTTGTAGATTATTGGGAAGTGCCTGCCGGAGATACAAATGCACGTGGCGGAAAATGGAAAGATGGTCCCGGAAAATCTTTTTTTACAGCGCTTGACAAGGCACTCAGCATCAAGTCCGGGTCAAAATTGCCTCTGATTGCAGAAGACCTCGGAGACCTTTCACCCGGCGTATTTGTACTGCGCGATGAGATAGGATTGCCCGGGATGAAAATTCTCCAGTTTGCATTTTATGAGGACATGCCCGCATCCATTCATGCCGCCCACAATTATACCCGGCCTTTCATAGTCTACACTGGCACCCATGACAACAACACCACCCGAGGCTGGTACAGACAGGATTTGACTTCTGAGGATCGCACGCGACTCAACACCTATTGCAATATGCGGATCAATGAACGAAACGTCAGTGAAGCGCTGATTCGCGTAGCTTATAGTTCGGTTGCCGAAACGTCGATCATACCCATGCAGGATTGGTTGAATCTCAAAAAGAAAGCACGAATGAATACCCCGGCAACCACGGATATCAATTGGCTTTGGCGCATGAATGAGCCACCATCAGATGCTATTCGAAAAAAACTCCTTCATCTAACCCGGATTTACAACCGACTATGATAAACACAAAATTCAGAATCTGTAACTTCAAATTCATTTCAAAAGCTCCGTTATGAGATCACTCTGGAATGGCTCGATATCTTTCGGGCTGGTATCAATACCCGTCAAAGTTTATTCTGCAACCGAAGAGCGGGGCCTTTCGCTCGACATGCTCGACAAGCACGACAATGCCCGGATTCGTTACAAGCGGGTGAATGAAGACACCGGCAAAGAAGTGGAATGGAAAGACATCGTGAAGGGATTCAAACAGGATGAGCAATACATCATTTTGGAAAAAGACGACTTCGATAATGCAAACATTAAAAAAAGTCGCACCATCGATATCGAATCATTCATTGAAGCCAAAGATGTGTCGGATGTGCTTTTCAAAAAGCCTTACTATCTGGAACCGCAGAAGGAAGGTGGAAAATCTTACAATCTTCTGCGCGATGCATTGAAAAAGACGGGAAAACTGGGAGTGGCCACCTTTGTGATGCGCCAAAAAGAAAACCTCACCCTTGTGGGAGTTTACAAAAACGCATTGGTTTTACACATCATACGCTTTGCGGCTGAAATCCGCGATCCCGCAGACCTGAAACTCCCTTCCACGAAAGTGACTAAAAAGGAAGTCGATATGGCCATATCACTGATCGATCAATACAGTGAGGCTTTTAAATTCGAAAAATTTAAAGACGTGTACACCGCCCAGTTGATGAAAATCATCAAAAACAAATCGACGGGCAAGAAAATGAAAATTGAAAAATTCGAATCAGCTCCAACACCTGCCAAAGATCTGATGGCGCAACTCCGGGCGAGTCTGGACAAAAAGAAAAAGAAAGTGGCATAAACCTTTGGTATGGGTCTGAAGGAGTACAACGAGAAGCGCAAATTTGAGGACACGCCCGAACCTCCGGGTAAGGCTGATCGCAAAAATCAGGGCCGGTTTGTGATTCAGCGTCACCGCGCAACGGCATTGCATTATGACCTGCGGTTGGAAATGGATGGCGTATTAAAAAGCTGGGCTGTTCCTAAAGGCCCTTCAATGAATCCCGCGGATAAAAGGCTGGCCATACACACTGAAGATCACCCTGTGAAATACCTCACTTTTGAAGGCACCATTCCAAAAGGAAACTACGGCGCCGGAGAAATGCGAATCTGGGATTCCGGAACCTTCCGCACTCCGGGTAAAGACAACCATTCAGAGGCTCCGGCTCAATACAAGAAAGGCGATCTGAAAATCGAATTTCTCGGGTCGAAACTCAAAGGCACTTTTGCCCTGGTGCGGACCAACCGGGGAAAGGAGAAAAATCAATGGCTTCTGATCAAAAAAACAGATAACTTTTCTACAGATGCTCCTTACGATGCGGAGGCATTGCCACCTATCGGTGAAAAAACCGGTGCTGTCATCAAAAAACTTCAACCGGAAAAGTTCGTTGCCCCGATGCTCGCTGGTGTGGGAGGTAAAATCTTTGACGATCCGAATTGGGTTTTCGAACTGAAATGGGATGGGTATCGGATGATTTCGCATATCACAAATGGAAAGGTGCAGATGTATTCGCGTAATGGAATTTCTTTCAATAAAAAATTTGCCCGGCTTGAAAAACAGTTGCGGTTGATCGGACACGATACCATAATCGATGGAGAAGTGGTGGTGGTGGATAAAAATGGCCTGAATGATTTTCAACTTCTGCAGAATTACGACGAAAACACCCCAGGCACTTTGCGCTATTACGTGTTTGATATGCTTTTCCTCAATGGTCACAACATGCTCGACTTACCTCTACTCGAACGCAAAAGTCTGATACCCGATCTTATCGAAGGATTGGAAGGAATCGTATTCTGCGAACACATCGAAGGAAAAGGCAAAGCATTTTACGCACAGGCGACTTCAGCTGGTATGGAGGGGCTTATCGCCAAAAAAGCGAACTCGACATACAGCCCAGGGTTTCGAACCACTTCCTGGCTCAAGATTAAAAAGGAGGAAACGGCAGAAGCCATCATTTGCGGGTATACCGATAGCACAAAAGGCGGCGTACCATTCGGCTCGCTGATTCTGGGCATGTATGACAAAGGAAAACTAACTTATATCGGCAATTGCGGTTCGGGATTCAGCAATGAATTCCAAAAGGAATTGCTTAAAAGATTGGAAAGCATTGAAATCAAAACTTCCCCCTTCGAGAAAAAAACCAATCTGAAGGGGCGGACACCGAATTGGGTAATACCCGAATTGATATGCGAAGTGAAATTTTCGGAATGGACGAAATCTGGTCAGATGCGACACCCTGTATTCAAAACCCTTCGGGATGACAAGTCAACCCTGGAAATCCGGAAGGAAGAACTTATTGAGATGAAAGCCATTTCCGGGAAACCGGAAAAAACGGGTGAGAAAACAATGTCAATTGCTGGCAAAGATTCAGATCATTATATCGATCCTTCAGAAGTACATTTCACCAATCTTGACAAAATATATTTTCCAAAAACCGGCATTCGCAAATACGACCTGATTGATTATTACCAGCAAATTGCAGAGACTATTTTGCCCTATCAAATCGACAGACCGCAAAATTTACACCGCCATCCCAATGGCATTTCAAAAAAAGGTTTTTACCAGAAAAACAGTGAAGACCAGCCCGATTGGATTGAAACCGTACCGCTGTATTCCGGCTCCGCGAAACGCGAGATTGCCTATATGCTTTGTCAGAATGAGGCCACGCTTTTGCACATGGCAAACATGGGGTGTATTGAGCTTAACCCGTGGAGTTCACGGGTGGCATCGCTTGATTATCCGGATTACACGGTGATTGACTTAGATCCATCCACCAAAAGCACTTTTCCACAACTGATTGAAGTGGCCCTGACAGCAAAAGAAATACTTGACGACGCGGGAATTGAGGCTTATTGCAAAACCTCCGGCGCTGATGGCCTACACATTTTCATTCCACTTGGTGCACAATACACCTACGATGAGGCCAGGGATTTCACCAAATTACTCTGTTACCACATTCGCGACAAGTTGCCTAAAACGACGAGTATGGAGCGCATCATTAAAAACCGGAAAGGAAAAATCTATCTCGATTACCTTCAAAACCGAAAGGGCCAAACCCTCGCCTCTGCCTATTGCGTGCGACCCAGCGAGGGTGCACCGGTATCCACACCTCTGAAATGGGAAGAAGTGAATGAACGGTTGCGCATCAGCGATTTCAACATTCATACTGTACCGGAAAGAATCCTGAAATCAGGCGATCTTTTCAGACCCGTTCTTGAGGATGGCATTGATATGGCGAAAGCGTTGGAAAAGGGAATGCTTTAATCTAATTGTTAAAGCGTGCTGATATGTTTCTATTTGTCAAAGTATCAGCGAAGGGTAAAGCGAATTTTCCTCAATACGACGTTGTAAAGCGAAGAACTTCATCTTTTCAGATCATAGTTCCACCAAATATTTTTCGAAAGGGCGAGATCAGAGAGAAACAGGGATCAAAAACGGCCATTGTGATACGTTTACTCATTAAACATACCGCATACTAAATTGAATTGCTCTCCGCTATC
>JBGTLS010000593.1:0-3582 GCA_041744015.1 Cryomorpha sp.
TGGGCATGCGCCCTGCGGAATTCTGTTAATCAGCACATTATCTCTCGTGAAGATAATACATCATTGGTAGCGGAGCGAGGGATCCCGTCGTCCATCTAAGGATCTTAAATTGATTTACGATTTACGATTTACGATTTACGATTTACGATTTGCGATTTGCGATAGCTCCGAACCTGTCATTACTCCCTTCACACAGGCGTGCACTTAAGCTGGTCGTGAACGCTCTAAGTTGGGTCGTGATACCGCTCAGTTCAGAGCGAATCGTAATCCTGCGGTAGGAAGGATCTCTATCGTTGATTGAACAGACACCTTTAATGTTTTGAGTGTCATACGCTCACAATGGCGATGCCCGCCCTTCAATACATGGCACGAAGTCTGCACAAAGGCAGTTGAAAAACATGGATTTTTTAATGGATTGTGCTGTGCTACAGAAGAAAACATTAACTTGAAAAAATTGTCATCTAAATATACTTTGAAAATTAAAACACAAAATATAATGAAAACAAAAGGAATTGTTTCAGTGGTCTTATGTGCTGTTTTTTTATCCGGATGTGCGGTAATCAGACCAGGTGAGGTTGGTGTAAGGCAAAAACTCGGAAAACTTTCCGACAAAACGCACAGGCAAGGTACGGTGTGGTATAATCCCCTTACCACAAGGGTTATTAAAACGGATGTCCAGTTGAATGATATCGAATTGACATTGAGTCTTCCGAGTAAAGAAGGTTTGAGTGTGGGGGCCCAGATTTCCATTCTCTACCGGATCGATGAGAACAATGTACCTCAGGTGATCAGAGATTTGGGATTGAGGTATGAAGCAATTATATCAAATGTGTTCCGCTCTGCATCTGCCGATGTTTGTTCTAAATATTTTGCCAAAGACATGCACTCGGGGATGCGGGCGGAAATAGAAAATCGGATAAAAACCAGAATGAGCGAAACCCTGGCTCCACAAGGTATCCTGGTAAACGCTGTTCTGATGAAAAGCATTCAATTGCCCCAGGGGTTGTCAAGTTCGATAGAGCAAAAACTGCAGGCCGAACAGGATGCCATGCGGATGGAATTTGTGCTGCAACAGGAGCGTCTGGAAGCCGACAGAAAAATTATCGAAGCCACCGGGGCGAAAGATGCGCAGTTAATTCTTTCAGAAGGCTTGACCGACAACATCATCAAAATAAGAAGCATCGAAGCTTTTGAGGAATTATCGCGATCTCCTAACAGCAAAATCATTGTGACGGATGGGAAGGTTCCGTTTTTGATTGACTAATTCTCACTGAGGAGTGGAGGAGAAAAATAAACGCCCTGACGATTCTGTCAGGGCGCGGTGATCACGCAGGGGCGCAGAGGAAAGAACGCGATGGGGCTGAAGCCCTTTTGGGAATTGGGAGTGGGGAATGCGGAATGGCGAATTCAATTGAAAATGGAAAATGGAGAACCGACCAGAGGGAGTTCACGAATTCCTATAAAAGCAAACACCAATGAGTAATGGAGCATGACAACACCGGATGCCCGGAATTAGCGCTGTATTTTTTTTGATAGTTCTTTGTTCTTAGTTCATACACCATCGTTCATACATCATAGTTCAATTTGCCTATTGCCCACTGCCTATTGCCGATTTTTTCGTTGCCACTTGCCAATTGCCTATTCTTTTTTAGCTTCGTATTCTAACCAATCTTATGAAACATGAAAAATAATTTAATAACAGCACTTCTTGTGCTTTTCGTCGGGGGGCTTTCGGCACAGAATGAACCTGAACTTCTTTTTGAAACAGTTTTAAATACTACTGGCGTGCATTACGTCATGATAGACCACGATTTACCCAAATTGATGGCTAAGTCCACTGGTATAATCAATGTTTATAACCTGGATTTTACCTTATATGGTTCTTTGCCCTTGCCGACCGCAGGGCTTTTTTATTCATTTCTTGTCACCCGGTCATTGTTTGATTGTGATACCACACAACTGGAGGTTTTGGTTACGGGAACTTCACCCGAAACCTCAGAACACTATGTAAAGATCATTCGTGAAGACGGATCTGAATATTTCTCTTTGCCGGGATACTGGTATTCAGGCATGTCTGAAGTGACGCAGGACCCCACACGCCACGGTGTGGTTTCTGACGAAGCAGGATCTTATTTGTATTTTACAAATAATCCTTTATTTGGTACTGGTGATTATCAATTTTACCGGTTTTGTGGACAGGTTCCGCAGATGCTGGCGCGGGATTCTGAGGGCAACATCCTCGGTGGCAGGCCTGCGCAGGCTGGCAGAAGTGGATTTTCTATTTTCCCCAATCCGGGAAAAGGACAAATTCGTCTGGAATACGATTTACTGGGCAATCCGGAGGGTATGCTCTCTGTGTTCAGTACCTCTGGTCAGCTCGTGAAAGAAGCGCGGCTCGGGCCTGATTTTGAAAGTATTTTATTGGATATTTCCCAATTAAAAGCGGGAACATATGTGGCGCGGATCACGTCCAAAGATGGATTTCAGTTGTCGGAAAAGTTTGTGAAAGTGGAGTAGGGTTATTTGGGAATTGGGAATTGGGAGTTGGGAATTTGGAGTTTGACTTGGGAGTTGGATCCTTATTAAATTGGGATGATGAATTTACAATTTGTTCACCTTGTGACCATGACGTTTTATTGCTGATTGCCAATTTTATTTCTTTTTTTTGCCTACTGCCTACTGCCTACTGCCTACTGCCTACTGCCTACTGCCTACTGCCTACTGCCTACTGCCTACTGCTTATTGCCTAATGCAAATTGCTATTAATTTCGGTATAAATAAAAAAATAAATGATTTTTAAGAAGCTGCTGTTGTGCTTCGTATGCCTGAGCGCAGGGATGACGATTTTTGGTCAGGGCCAAAGAGATTCAATCCTTGTGTCGAAAAGCAAGAATGAATATTTCTATCATGGAAGACAACTTTCCTTCAACGAAATGAAGCCCATGATGAAGGACAATCCCGAAGCGTATGCAAATATTTCGAAAGCCAATTCCCGGGCTGTGGTCGGTAATGTGATGGTATTTGCAGGTGCTTTTATGGTAGGTTACACATTGGGAACCGCGATTCGCGGTGGTGATCCAAGTGTGCCTGTGGTACTGGGAGGTTTAGGGGTGATGTTGGGTTCGTGGCCTGTTTTTTCCTCGGCTCATAAAAAAGCGAACCACGCGGTAAACCTGTACAATTCGGAAATATACCCGGAACCCGATAAACCAAAACCAGTTCAGTTGGGCTTTTCGCCGAATGGAATGTGTCTTCAATATCGGTTTTAGGTCGCTGCTTCGAAGCTCTTTTTTTAACATTTAGATAATTAAGGAGTTAAGATGAAGTGTAGTGTCGCTGCTTCGCAGCTTCTTAACGTGAAGGGGTTTGGTCGCTGCTGCGCAGCTTCCTTTTTTAACATGAAGGACATGAAGGGGGTGAAGGGCATGAAGGTAGCTCCCTGACCCTCCGTTTCCTGACGCTCCGGTCAAGGTTTGCAAGCTTCGCAGCTCTTTTTTTAACATTTAGATAATTAAGGAGTTAAGATGAAGTGTAGTGTCGCTGCTTCGCAGCTTCTTAACGTGAAGGGGTTTGGTCGCTGCT
>JBGTLS010000594.1:0-8675 GCA_041744015.1 Cryomorpha sp.
TAAAAAATGGTGAATTAATTGTGGGGCTTTCGGGAAATGCTGAACAGGACGAATATTTAAAAAAAGCCATTGAAAAGTTCTGGACATTTAAAGAAATAAGTGCATATTTACCAGCAGAGGAGGCCTTAAACACGGCAAAAACAGATAAAAATTTATATGTCCTTCATATTGGTACCGGTTCGGCTCTAAGTCCTGTGCAGGGCGCATACCAGACAATCCGTTACGGTGCTCAGATTAAAATTTCCTCAGGGGTATACCATCGCTATTCAGGCATTATGCCAAAAGTCTATTTCTACCTCCCTACAATTGGTGATGAGGTCATCAATCAGGAAATACTGTTTTTCGGAATTTCGGCTCTTGAACATTTATGCACTGAAATGGTGGCAGAGCAAATTGAAAGCTCATCCAGATGGAGAGAAATTTTCAATAAGTACTCCGGAGAACTGAAAAATAAGACAGTTTACATTTTGGAAGATTGGGTGGAAAAAGGACTGACGGAAACAGAAATTCAGTCAATATATCCACACCCCATCAAATTGGTGTCGTATGAGGTGTGGACAGAGGCAATTCGAACGTTTCGGGATGATATTGCCTATTGCATCATTGTATCTGTACCCAGCGCTGCCAATTTTACTTTTATGTATTATCTGGTGCATGCCTCTGAGGCCAGGGTTTTTGCTACTTCCTATCCGAAATTAAATGTCAGCGTTCAAGGTAGTTCAGTGAGTCAAAATAAGAAAGGATATATTGACAGAAAAACAATGAAATCATTTGCGGATATAGCACGGAAATAACCCCAGAATTCAATGCACCTGTGAAGCATAAATGATCTCCTGTTTGCATTTTCCTTCTTGTGCAAAACGCCTGGCAAATTACTACATCCCACTATTTTTAATTCTTCTGTTTCAAATTCAAATAAAACCTAATTTCAGTCCTGATAAATTTCGGAAACTATAGCCTGTCATACCAGATTTCTGTTTTATGTGTATTCGATCGCAAAAAATTACGGCATTAACCTCCTGGCCACATCCTTGCTGTACGACCTTCCTATAGGAATTTTTTTTTCCTGAATTTCAGCTTCATGCCCACACCAGCTCTCCACAAGATCCATATTTATAGCTCGAAACATTCTCATAACGATCATAATACCCTAAGTGCAGCTGTGGTTTTTTCATTTCCGCCTCGACAATGATCGCCAGATTTATTAATTTCCCAGTCAAAATTTTAACCAATGAAAACCCGCACCTTTTTTCTCTATGGTCCTCTCTGGCTCTTTTGTAATCTGACTGTGAATATTACAAGAGGTCAGGACATGTCCATTAATAGGGAAACTGGCCAACAACTTTTTATGGCAACCATTTTGGGTACAATGGTTTCTGATGACTTCCGCGTACTGATATACCACGAAACCAATGGTTTCAGGCACAACTCTATCGATGCGGGAATTGCGATGATCGAAGGGTTTGGTTTCGAAAACGAATGGATTGTTGAGGAGTCTCAAAGCAGTGCCATCTTTAACGATGCCAACCTGGCCATGGCGAATGTGGTGGTATGGTTGAACACTTCCGGAAATGGACTGCTGACTACAGATGAAAAGTCCGCTTTTGAACAATTCATCCAAAACGGAGGCGGATTTGTAGGAGTACACGCCGCCACGGACACTTACAGGGATGGAAGTTGGCCCTGGTACAACGACCTCGTCGGCGCTATTGTACAATCGGGACCCAACCACACCAGCAATAATTTCAATGCCACGATGGACGTGTTGGGTACCCATCCTGCCGTGACCCACCTCGGTATGGAATGGAATAAAAACGAAGAATACTATTACTGGGAGTTGAACGGCGGATACCTTTACGATGGCAATATCGACTTACTGAGCGTACGCTCTACGGGCAGTCAATCTTATGACGCTCCCCGACCCATTACCTGGTATAAAATTTTCGACGGTGGACGCTCTTTCTACACTGCCTTGGGACACAATGCCTCGGATTATATCGGGGATGAAAATTTCAGAACCATGATCGAACAGGCCATTCTCTGGGCAGGTGGAGAAATTGATATCGAAATTGAATTGAACAGTGCGCAAATGCCAGCCAATTCGCAAAGTGTATTTGAAATGGTGGTAGCCTACCCCAATCCTGTTGATGACTTGTTGACCATCCGCAGCGATGGAGCAGGCTTCATGCACGGGAGACTGATTTCCCTAACGGGGACTGTGCTTAGGGAAGTGCAGGACTATAGAAATTTATTCATGGACCTGTCAGACCTCGAAAGTGGGATGTATTTGCTGCACATCAACCAGAACGGGAATGAAAAATGGATAAAAATTGTGAAGCGCTAAAAGTTAGTGAAGTGAATCATTCTCCTAAACGGTCCAGGCTCAAAAGATTACAAATTACGTGCGAATTATTTTTAATTCTCAACGCTCTCCTTTTTCCCTTCTTCAATTTTTTCTTCTACTTCCTCCTCTTCTTTTGCATCTGTTTTTTCCAAACCTTCTGTATTATCCTTATCAGGTTCATAATTCAATTCAATCATAATTGGAAAATGGTCTGAGCCGATACTCTCGAGTTTTTCCAGTTTTATAAGACCAAATTCTTTGGAATAGAAAATATGATCCAAGGGATATCGGAATAAAGGAACGAAGACGTTATAGGTATTATACAAACCCCGGCCTTCACGCGGATCGACAAGTTCACTGTATTTTCTGAAAAGCTTAGAGGTTTCAGACCATCCCACATCGTTCAAATCCCCTGCCACAATGGTGGGATTATCAGTTCCTTTGATTTCCCTGCCTATAATGAGCAATTCTGTATCCCTTTCGTAGGTGTCCTTACCCGGCATTGGGGGTTCCGGGTGTACTCCATAAAAATCAATCATGCTTCCCGATGGCAAGGAGATCTTCGTGAAAATGGAAGGGACACTATCTTTTACCAAAAAATTTACAACGCTTTCACTCAGCGGAAATTTTGAAAGTAGCATCATACCATAGGTGTTGTCAAGCGGATATTTTATTGAATGTGGAAAATCACCGTCAAGTTTACTGATGGAAGCTGCCCAAATGTCATCAGGTTCGTTAATCAGAAGTAAATCAGGATCAACCTTTTTTACAAGGGAGTGAAAACTTTCCGTGTCCTCATTCTCCATACGAACATTAGCGACCAGCAGGGTGAAGCTGTTTTGTTCACTTTCTATATTGCTATCCTTGGCCTGAGTCCTGTATAGGGGTGTGTAAACCACAACAAACTGCATTTGATATAACAATGAAACCGCCAGAATTAACAAGAGCGGTAACTTGTATCTCCATTTCGATTTGATATAAAAATATGCCAGAATGATCGCCAACAACGTTAAAACGGCAATCTGAATTCTGGGAAAATCAAATATTCTGATCCACCAGGCTGCAGAGTTGATCAGGGGTAAGCCCGTGGCAATAAGAACCAGGATGCACAATGAAAGGGTAACTATCCGCATTTATCTAATTTAAATTTGCACAAGGTGTGCATCTATTTACTTAAACCCGCAAGGTAATCACTCGGCTTAGATTATCAAATGAGACAACGGGCTTGTCGTAATACAGTCTCACTGGCAGCGGAAAAGTTCCTGGATAATTTGAAATTATCAATTTCATTGGTGGTCCAGAAAAAACAATCTCTTTTACCCCGGATCTATCCCATTACCTTCTTCAGGAATTTATAATTTCCCAAATAATTTCGGAGTAATAAATGGGAATAATGAAGCTCAGCAGGATCATTATACAAATAACATTGTCTAAAACCGGGCTGAACCCATGTGTGAAGTACCATGCCAATAAAGTGGCAAAAAACCAAACCAACCAATCAAATCAACCTCAAATTCTGGGCCTTGTGTATTAACAACTGGGTATTGCTTACTTCCAACTTGCGCATCATATTCTTCCGATGGGTTTCGACAGTATACGGACTTAAAAACAGCTTTTCTGAGATTTGCGGTCCGTTCATCCCCTGATCGAGGAGGATTAAAATTTCCTTTTCACGTCGGGTGAGAACCACCACCTGATTGGCAGCCTCCCGGGCCGAAGAGAAATGATTGAGCAGGCGCTCATTTGCGGAAGCGGAAACGTATAGCTTGCCATCCATCACCCTGTGAATGGCGTCTATCAATTCAGATCGCTCCATGTCTTTCAAGAGATAACCCTTGAATCCGTCAGATAAACATTTGGCGATAATCGAACTATCACCTAGAGATGTGAGCGCGATAATGTGCACGTGTGGATATTTGGCAAGCAACTCCCGTCCCAGGACCATGCCGTCCATATCGGGCAAATTGAGATCGAGCAAAACCACATCAACTACTCCCGCGGCCAATTGTTCACTACACTCTGCCGCATTCTTGCAAACACCGCAAACGGTAATTTCAGAATAACTCTGCAACATGGCTTTTATGCCATCGGCCACCAAAGGGTGATCATCCACAATTAATACGCGCGCCATGTACGGTGTTTTGACGGCTTAAAAGTAGTGTTCTTTTGGAAGTTAACTACGATCGAGCAGGAATTCCATCACGACGGTGGTTCCAATTGTTTTTTCCGAATCGATTGAAATAAATCCATTTAGGTATTGCACTCGGTGTTTTACGGAGTCAAGACCTGCAGTAGGAGCAGCTCCTGGCAATGCGTCAAAGCCGCGACCGTTGTCCTCGACAGTGACCTGCAAAGTATTGCCTTCTTCCATGAATTGCACGAGGACCTCGGTGGCTCCGGCATGTTTGAGGATGTTGTTGACCAATTCCTGAATGATGCGGTAGAGCATGCGCTCAAATGAGGGAGCATATCGCCCGCTCATGCCAAAATGCTGGAAAGAGAACCGAATAGAGCCGGCCGCATTCAAATTATTCAACAATTGACGGACGGCTTCGGTCAAACCCATTTTCAGAAGGACCTCAGGCATCATGTCGTGGGCAATGCGACGCACTTCTTCCGCGGCGCTGCTGATGAGCTCCTTGCTTTTTAGGTACAACGGGTCCTGGTTAAGGACAGGCACCTCACTACCCATCGTACTTAGATACATTTTTAAAGTTGAAAACATGCCGCCCATGCTGTCATGCAATTCTTTGGCTACCCGCGATCGCTCAGATTCCTGACCGTTGATCATTGCCTGCAGAGATACCACCTGTTGTTGTTTTTCCAAAAGGATGACTTTTTCACTCTGGATGTTTTTTTCCTTTTCGGCGATCATTCTTTTCTGCCTTCCAGAACGGTAACCGAATCCGAAAAAGGTCAATAAAACCAAGCTGGACAGCCCGCCGATCCACATGGTCCGGTTGCGCTTTTCCGCTTCAAGTTCCCTGGCGGTATTTTTTAATTTTAATTCGGCTATTTCTTGATCAGCGCGCGCTTTTTGATAACGCGCTTCCAGAAAATTAATCTCTTTCGATTTTTCTTCATCGTATATTTCTCCGCGTAGCCGGGTATTTTCTGAAAGGTAAAAAACGGCATTTTCAAAATCCCTGCTACCCTCATAGACGCGAGCCAAACCGGCCGAAACCTTGAGCTGAAGACTTTTTAAATTGTATTTTACGCTGCTGTCGCGCGCGGCGTGCAGTATGCTTTGGGCTTGTCTGTATTCGGTCGCATCCAAATAAGTTTCACCGATGCGATAGAGATATTCGGCTTGTTTATTGGGATTTTCCAAATCGATGGCAAGTTCCAATGCATTCTGAAAATAATTGCGTGCCTTTAAAGAGTTATACTTAAAATCACTGTTGAAACTTCCCATCAATTCTTCATGCACCATGCGGTAATCCATTTTCTGGAATTCACTCAGGTCGTAATTTTCGATTCCTTCGGAAAGCAACCGCAAATTTTTCAGGGCACTGCTGCTATCCCGATCCCCATTGTATGCCTGAAAATATTCGATGTGAAATTCCAACTTCAACATCGCGCTGAGCGAATCGAAAAAAGCAGAAGTCTGATTTAAATATGAGATGGATTTTTGGGGTATTTTTAATTGCCGGTAGTCGCTGGCTATATTGAGCAGAATAATACCGCGATTAATGTAGTTGTCAGGGGTATGTGTTTCTGTAATTTCCAGGGCTTTCAGCCGGTGGTTGATCGCCGTGGTAAAATCGCCATTGAAATTAAAAATCCCCCCCAAATTATTGTTGGCCATCATCTGTCCGCGATAGCGCAGGGCTTCGTCTTCAATGTCATCGGCTGCGTCGATGGCTTGATAGTAGGCATCCATACTTTCAGCCCATAAAGCCTTGCTGCGATAGTAGTTGCCAATGGTGATCAGGGATTGGAATAAACCCTCGGGGTAATTTTTCAGTGTGGAAAGTTCACGCGCCTTATCAAGGGTCTCCAGTCCGAGGCTGTCCTGTTGCAGGTGTTTGATCTGGTAATTGGCCAGCACCATCATGGCATCTATGCGTGTGGAGTCCGCTTTCGCGGAAATGATGACGAGTTCCAGACTGTCGGTGTTGAGTTTTTGAGCCTGGCAAACCTGGTTGAGGCCATGCAGGGTAAGCAGGGTAAGCAGGATGAAGATTCGCCGCAGTTTGAAAGAAATTAGATTCATTTCCGAATATTTCGCGAAAAATACATTAAACCCTTCTATAAAAAATACCTGAATGCAGGTAGATCTCATTTTGAAAAACCAAGCCTTTCAGGTATTGTGCAGAGCCGCTGATTGCCGGAATTTTACACCCTAACCAAATCGCAAATTCATGTCGCGAATTTACATCTTATTTTACATGGTACTTTCAGGTGTTTTGAGGGCGCAAACTCCGGGCACACTGAATACTTCTTTTAGTGAAAACGGGTGGGACAGCCTCTCAATACACAACAATGGCTACGAAGTAAACAGTATGGTGGTTCAGCCTGACGGCAAATTGTTAATCTGCAGTCAGGCTACTTTGAGCGATGCAGGCCACGAAGCCAGCCTGGTGCGATACAATCCCAATGGAACGCCTGACAACACCTTTGGCAGTGGCAATGGAATTGTAAAAACCTTCTCCGACTATGGTGCCAACTTCAGCACCCGCGCAAAAGATATGGCGCTTCAGTCGGATGGGAAAATTCTCATCGTAGGTGATCATCAATATAAAACAGAGCGCATCATCAGACTCCACAACGACGGATCAATCGATGGATCGTATGGCAATGGCAGCATGGTGGAGTTTCTTCCGCTTTTTAGCGAATATATTTATCACTGCGGTTTACAGTCTGACAATAAGCTTATCGTATCCGGAACAAAACGTACAACTATAAACGGCCATTTGGAACACGCTGTATTCATCTGGCGACTTACGGAAAATGGAGAGTTGGATACTACTTTTGGTGAATCCGGAGAAATCCTCTTCACCCATCCCGACTGGACGGGCATGGGAGACCACATGATAATCAATGAAATGACGATTATGTCCAACGACGAAATTTTGGTCAATCTCTCTTCACCATCTCCTGACATGCTCAACCTGATTTTTTTAAAATATTCAGAAAATGGAAACCCAGTTGCCGACTGGGGTGAAAATGGCGTAAATCTGTTGAACTTCGGTCCGCGAATTTTCAGCGCCAACTACAGTTCACAAACATTGCTCAGGGATGGGTCCATCGCATTTACATTGGCTGTCCCGGACGAAAATTCACGGCATCAAACCAGACTTTTCAAATTGTTGCCTGACGGTCATTTGGATGCTTCCTTCGGAAATCCTTCTATTGGCCCCACTGTCAACTATTCTGTCATACACCCGTTGGTATCATCCGGCGATCGTATATACTGCATTTGGTATAGTGATTACACTGACTTTGCAGAAATATATGCCTTCACGGCAAAGGGGCTTCCAGATGTGGCTTTTGGTGAAAATGGCGTTACAGTCATTGATCAAAACGGCATGTTTCAGGGAACTGTTCAATGGGCGGCAACCTGTACGGATGGAGAACTGTATTTTTCACAGGTCAGTAATCCTCAGGCCGGCTCGGAGACGCAGATTCTGACAGTTATTGATGTATCGATTCCTCAAAATTCTCTGGCTACTGCCAATGATCATTCAATAATGAGGGAATTGACGATATTTTCCAATCCCACTCAAAACTCCATCACGGCTGAAAATCATTCCGGACAAATCCTCCATATTTCCGATATGTCGGGCCGATTGGTTAAAAAAATTCTTCCTGAGGACTCCGGTAGTTTGGAAATTGATCTATCCGACCTGCCGAATGGATCATACTACCTGACAGATTCCATTTCCAAACAAACCGGAAAATTCACTAAAAAATAAACCCTGAAAGGCTTCTTAAAAAATGACTGGATTGCAATTTCAATAAATCCGAATTATAACCTGTAAAATCTTAGTGATCGATAATCAAAACAACCAAAACCGATCATGACGTCCGGCTATGAACCACAGGGACGCCATGCCTCGCGATCACCCTCATGCCTAACCGTATGAGGAATGCCGCAGCCGCAGACCAGGGCTGCGGTTTTTTTATATCCCTTATCCGATAGATGATTTATTGTTTAAAGTTTCCCAACCATCAATCCGGATCACTCCGGCCTTTTGAAATAAACCTTAAACGTGGAACCTACACCGACTTCACTTTCCACTTCG
Source organism: Cryomorpha sp. (assembly GCA_041744015.1). GTDB lineage: Bacteria > Bacteroidota > Bacteroidia > Flavobacteriales_D > Cryomorphaceae > JBBQZU01. The sequence continues at coordinate 8,593 of JBGTLS010000594.1, forward strand.
ATATCTCCACCGGCATTATTGATCAGCTTTTTCACTAAATACAGCCCTACACCACTACCTTCCACATGATCGTGCGCACGTTG
>JBGTLS010000595.1:0-4077 GCA_041744015.1 Cryomorpha sp.
TCTATTGAGCCGTCAGGAACCGCATTAATTTCGGCCTCTTCAATTTTCTGGGTACTAATGACATTCGCCGCTTTGTACAGGAACTCGCCGGCAGCTGTAATATTGGCCCCCAAAGGAGCAATGGCTCCACTTAAATCCCAATCATTATCAAGTTGTTGCAAAGTTTCTAATGCCTTATCGATACTGGAATATGTTGGATTAATTTCTACGTCAAACCGGGCATAACCATGAAACAGCTTCGCTGGCCGTTCTTTTTTGGGATCATTATAATCAACTACAAGAGGCATAGAGGAATAAGTCATAAACCCTTCATGTACCTCTGTATCAGTAGTCACATAAGCTGTATATATTGATTTGTCTGATCGGCGAATTGCCGGAGAGTCAATTATGTCCAACACTTGTAAATTCATCTTTAGCTAAGATAATTAAATTGTCCCTTTTCTCGCAAATGTTCTTCCTTTTCGATTGCCCTTTCTATTTGATTCTTTAGCTCTTTGAGTTGTTTTTGGGTCATTGAAATAAATATGTCCCGAACTCCATCACCATCTTCTCTTACCAATTTCAACTTGTGAATGATGACCGCATAATCCCCTCGAAGTCGAGGAGTATCATTTTGAAATACGGGACGGACGTCGGTTAGCACACGACTTTCGTAAAAGATATGTTCGGATTCATCGATCAGCAAATTCGCTTTCATCAGGCAGCGTATACCTTCTGAATTGGAATAGACCTCTTTGAGTCTCTTTTCGAGCAATTCCTTCATCCCTTCATCAAACTTTTCATCGGGTAATGAAAAACTCAAAATCGGCCAAAATTCAACATCATTCTCTCCGGAATTGGAAATTGTCCTGAGCATACTAAAAATGGTTGTAAACAGAACTTTCTCGTCTCCTTCAAACTTCGTAATGCGCCGAAACAACGCATCAACCGAATGTGAAACTTTTAGATCATTGAGGTTTTCTGTGCGCTTCAAAACAGCATCAAATTCTAAGTCTGACATTTGCGCCAATCTCAGAATCGCATCTATATGATCCTTAGGCAAATTTAGTTTTTTCACTGAAGGGCTTTTTTCAAATATCAATTGTTTTACTTCACTCTGATCAAAACGATTTGACCTTTCATCCACACATCAAAGTGAATATCTCCTGCAAGGTTAAGTAATTCATGCGTTTTTCCTAACTCCAAAACACAAATTCGCATATTTTGGTTTATGAGATGTAAGCTATTCCTGCCAACATAAGGTAAATTCTACCTATTCGTCCGAAACAGTAGCGGTCGCAGAGCCGGATTCTACGACGACGGGTTCCACCCCCAATGGCACAAGTCCAAAATCGAAATCCGAAATATCCTTGGTCAGTTGGTATTCCAGACTACAACCCTGGATACAGAAACAAAAATAGACGTCTCTGAAAACGAAAAAGGCATGTATATCGTGAAGATCATCGGTCCAACCAAAGAAGTCTCCACACAAAAAATAGTTCTCCAGTAAGGTTGATTTGCCGGACAGGGAAGTAATTACTCAGTTCTCTTCACTTTTTGAATAGGCGTCAGGGATGTCTGTATGAGTTCCGTTTCCAGTATCACCTCTAAAGCTGCGATCGTTTGAAGCGTTAAATTCTCCTTGCCTTTCACGATTTTACTCACCTGTTGCTGTGAAACCCCCATAGCTTCTGCGAGCTGTTTTTGGTTCCAGCCTTTATTCTTTATTGCTTCAAGCACGTTCAGGGAAATCTCAAAAGACTTTCTCAGCCAATTGCGGTTCTCCATCCGCCATTTGGATGCCTCCAAGGCTTTTTTTGAAGCTGGTTTAGCGAGTTCATTGAGTTTTTTATCTAAATCTTTTACTGCCATGGTTCTGCTCTGATTGTTTATAATCAATGGTATATATGGCCTGGTACAGAAGATCAAATATACAAACCATTTCAAAAAATCAACTGATAGGTTCATATAAACCAATACTCCCCAGCGCGTCAAAATCTTCAAGCCACATAAATCCACCCTCGTCAGGCCTTGCCAATTGCAAATTGCCCATTGTCTATTGAAAATCCCCAGCGCGCCAAAATCTCCGAGCCACATAAAAACAACCTTCGGATGGCATTTTCAATTTTCAATTCTCCATTCTCAATTGATTGCCTCTTGCCACTTTGTGTTTGACATTTACCTATTATCATTATCTTTGAAATAACCCAAAACGAATGAACAATCCACAATTACAATTACTTCCCCCAATGACATGCAAATGAATGGGAAATATCGTCAAACATGTTTCATTCAATAAATCTTAAAAAATGGATATAACACAATACATCAATTCCGACCCAAAAGTCATGCTTGGTAAGCCTGTAATAAAAGGTACAAGAATTACGGTCGAGCTGATATTGACGAAGCTTTCAGAGGGATTCACAACGGATGATCTCATAGCCTTATATCCGACCATAAAAATAGATGATGTAAAAGCGTGCATAGCATATGCCGCCCAGGTCATCCAATCAGAAAAAATCATTAAGGCCGCCTAATGAAAATTTTGGCGGATGAAGGATTTCGTAAATCACCTGAGGAATTCCGGATTTTTAGCAGACTTGATCTTCGAGCACCATTCGGGAATTGATATTCACTCAAGTTTCGCACATCATTTATTCCAAAATTAAATTGAAAAAATGGGATTAAGAGTGCTTGATCTGCATTGCTAAAAATGAATAGAATCCAACCTGCGATACCGCGCGCCGGCCCGGGCAACCCAGCGGCCGGCGGTGGGGTGAATGAAAAAAAGCAGCCAGATCGGGGAAGGCGCTTGTCGTTTGGGCCCCTGCCCATTACTTCCCCTGATCTGGCGCTTTTTTTTCAGAGCGCGGGGAAGCATTGGGTTGCCCTTGAATTTTTTGTTTCTTTTTGCGTCAAGGCAAAAAGAACGGCAAAAAAATTTAATCATTTATCCATATTACGAAATGCGAAACCCATCCGAAATAATAAAAAAAATCGATTAAATCCGTCTCCCTTGTAAACCAAAATCCACCTCCCCATGATCACCATTCCAACCAAAAAAACAACCTCCAACCTGCGATACCGCGCGCCGGCCCGGGCAACCCAGCAATTCCGTCTGAATGCCCAGCGGAGCTGCTTGAATTGCATAAGTCGAAGTTTCCGTATTGCGATAACGGGATTACTCATGAGTGTTAGGGTTTTAATTGGTATTCGTGACGCCCTATCGGGGTTCCTCCCTACGGTCGGGATGACAGGGCACCAGGGGTTTTTAGGGGAGATGAAAAAGAGTGCGGCTGCGCCGCCCTCTTTTTCATCTCCCACCACTCTCCAAACGGGCCCCTGTCATCCTGACGACCGAAGGGAGGAAGGATCCTTTCCCTTGAATTAAGCAGCTCCTCCTAAACCAAAATCCACCTCCCCATGATCACCATTCCAACCAAAAAAACAACCTCCAACCTGCGATACCGCGCGCCGGCCCGGGCAACCCAGCGGCCGGCGGTGGGGTGAATGAAAAAAAGCAGCCAGATCGGGGAAGGCGCTTGTCGTTTGGGCCTTAGCCCACTACTTCCCCTGATCTGGCGCTTTTTTTTCAGAGCGGGGGGAAGCATTGGGTTGCCCTTGACTTTTTTATGCGCAGTGTTTGTTTTAATAGGTGCTTATGAGCTCCCTCGTCGCAGTGTTCGTTCTTTTTGCGTCAAGGCAAAAAGGACAACAAATAAAACGAAGTGATTTCGAAAATTACGTCATAAAAACACGTAGTGAGAAAATGGTCAACCGTATTTAGTATCGGGTCACCCAAATCGTAAATCCTAAAACGCAGATCGTAAATCAAAGAATTAGATTCTTCCTTAGACAGGCGCTGGCAGATAAATCGCAAAAAAAGAAAATGTTAAAATTTTTTATTTTACAACTTTCCGATCATTTCAATAATATTTATTTCTATTTTTCGTAATTCAAATGCCTCGGTTAATACAATATTTCTTCAGCATTGGTATGGTGATTCTGCTGTCCCACGGCGGTGTTGCGCAGGTCTGTAATCTTGAATTCGGGCTGGGAAATGATACGACAATTAATTGTAATTCCTCATTGACCCTC
>JBGTLS010000596.1:0-8046 GCA_041744015.1 Cryomorpha sp.
AAAGAAATTTCCCCGATCCTGAAGATTGTTGATTGAATAGGGGATTGCTTTCCCTTTTTCCATACTGATCAATGATCCATTCTGCCTTCCGGCAATAGCGCCTTTATAAGGCTCAAAGCCAAGGAAACGGTGAGACATAATGGCCTCTCCGGCAGTGGCTGTCAATAAATAATTTCGAAGGCCGATGATTCCTCTGGAAGGGATTTTGAATTCCAGAAGCATTCGGTCGCCTTTTGGATTCATACTGATCATTTCTCCTTTGCGAAGATTCACAGTTTCAATCGCTTTACCTGAAACATCTTCCGGTAAATCGATTCTCAATTCTTCGACAGGTTCACACTTAACACCGTCAATCATTTTCACGATAACCTGAGGCTGACCTATCTGAAGTTCATATCCTTCACGACGCATGGTTTCTATCAGAACTGAAAGGTGAAGTACACCTCGTCCAAATACATTGAATGAATCGCTCGTTCCCGTAGGTTCAACCCTGAGAGCGAGGTTTTTTTCCAGTTCTTTTTCCAACCGGTCCTTGATATGGCGTGAAGTTACAAACTTGCCTTCCTGCCCAAAAAATGGAGAATCATTGATGGTAAAAACCATACTCATGGTAGGTTCATCAATTGAAATTGGAGGCATCGCCTCAGGATTGTCAATGTCTGATACCGTATCTCCGATTTCAAACCCTTCGAGGCCTACAATTGCGCATATATCACCTGCATCGACTCTATCCACTTTTTTCTTTCCAAGTCCTTCAAAAACATATAATTCCTTTATTTTCTCCACCGTAGATCGACCATCCCTTTTGATGAGGGTAATTCGCTGACCGGTCTGAATAAAGCCTCGCTTGATCCTGCCTATAGCAATACGTCCTATAAAAGACGAGTAGTCCAGAGATGTGATAAGCATTTGCAAAGGTCCAACTTCTACTTTGGGCTCGGGAATGTGCGTAATGATGTCATCCATCAACGGGGCAATGGAATCCGTAGGTTTTCTCCAGTCATTGCTCATCCAATTATTTTTTGCAGAACCGTAAACCTCCGGGAAGTTTAATTGGTCCTCTGTTGCTCCCAGGCTAAACATGAGATCGAAGACGGCCTCATGTACTTCTTCCGGAGTGCAGTTTTCTTTATCAACCTTATTAACCACGACAATGGGTTTTAGACCCAGATGTATCGCCTTTTCAAGCACAAATCGGGTTTGAGGCATCGGACCTTCGAATGCATCTACCAAGAGTAAGACACCATCTGCCATATTCAATACCCTCTCAACTTCACCACCAAAGTCGCTGTGGCCAGGTGTATCAATGATATTGATTTTATAATCCTTGTAAATGACGGAAACGTTCTTGGCCAGAATGGTAATTCCCCTCTCGCGTTCCAAATCATTGTTGTCCATGATTAATTCTCCGGGACGTTCATGGTCTCCGAAGACTTTTCCTAACATGATCATTTTATCAACCAGGGTCGTTTTCCCGTGATCAACGTGTGCTATAATAGCAATATTTCTGATTTTCTGCATGATTTTGCCTTATGAAATGGCGCGCAAAGATACGCTTATTAATGATGGATTTATCACAAAAAAAACCATCCTGACAGTTATGTCAGGATGGTCTGGAAAATTGAGTTAACTGAAATTTATCTGCTGATCATTACTTTGTTAATTGCTACTTCATTTTTGGAAGTAAGCTTAACAATGTATAGACCATGTGGAAGATTACTTCCGTCAAATCCTATTCTGTATTCTTGATTTTCATGTGCATTCTGGTGGAAAAGGGTTTCAACCAAAACGCCATTCATGTTATAAACCTCAAGCGTGGTCAATGCCTCACCGCTTACACTAAAGCTAATGTGGGTTGGACCAGCAGTAGGATTAGGAGCCACCTGAACCGTTGAAAGTTGTTCGTTGGAGATCACAAAGCCATCCTGTGGAACATTCAGACAGTTGTGAATTGCAACAACACCATCAACATCAAATCCATCCGGAGTCGTGGTAAGTTGATCATTGTTAACGATGCGTACATAGTTAATGAAAGGGAAATTACCTGCATCAGAAATATCAACGAACGGATTTGATTTACAAATTGTAGAAGCAAAATAGAATGTCATTCCGTCTACTGATACATATACATCTGCATATTCGCGGTAAGCCGCACAACCAGCTGTGCCAAATGACGTCTCAACAATTTCGATGTCATCGCCAGCCTGGTTTGGAACACCACCGTCAAATCCGAGGGTCAAAGAACCACCGTAGCCAAGCGTTACGAATACGTAATTATCTGTGCGCTCTGGCGCACCCAAAGCTTGTAAAGGATTGGTTCGTATCAAATCAATAGGAGATCCATTTGATTTTACACCTTGTACATATTCTACCAGTTCAGCTGCATAGCAATCTCCTGATTCAATTCCGGGAATAGAACCGCAACCGTTGATTGCTTCAACACCATCTACATCATACCCATCCAGTGTAGTAGTTCCAGCTGTGCTGGTAATCCGGATTTGAGTAACATAGTTCAAACCTGTTGACGCAATATCCACCTCTCCGTCTCTGCAAATTGTGGCTGCATAAATGAAGGTCACACCATCGGAAGAAAGTTCAATGTCTGCTGATTCATCATCACCGAAGCCACAGTTGTCACCAGAAAAGGAAGTTTCATAAATTTTAATGTCATTTCCTGGGAGGTCAAAAACAGCGCCGGCAAATTTTAGCGTGATTGATCCTTCAACACCCAGAGATACAAACCCACCTGGGGCGTTGCTTCTGTCAGGCTCACCCAATGCTTTAGTGGGATCTGAACGATCCAATACCACTGGTTGACCATTGGTTTGCAATCCCTGATTGAATTCAACTACTTCAACAGCGTAACATTCTGTTTCAATGCCTGGAGTTGTACTTACACACCCGGATGCCAAATCACCATTTTCGAAAGTAATCCCCGCAGAAATTGTGGTAGCCAATACTGAACCTGAAGCAGGATCAATGAGGTTAAAAGAAGAACTTCCCACATTCGCAACGATAATCGTTCCATCCGCAAGCACTGCAGCACCATTTATATTTGGGAGTGACACTGAAAAAGTGGAAATACCGTCAGTAAGATTTCGGAAAGTATCATCAATTCTGTTGATGATCCAAAGGTTACCATCATTGGTAAATACCATATCGCCACCAGAAACTATCGTTTGTGCGAAAAGTGTTGCGTCACCCGTAAGAGGATCTACAACATATACAGTATTGTCATCTGCAGAAGCCACATACAGGTCACCATTTGATGGATCAACTACGATGCTGGGGGTGTTTTCTACCCGCACACCGTTGTGGAAAATTTCAACTTCGGGTGAAACCGTATTTTGTGTTGGGTCATAAACAGCAACTTTCCCTGTAGTAGTTACGATGTAAACCATTCCTTCCGGAGAAAGTCCAATGTGAGCTGCAGTTCCCACAGCCAGTTCCGGAGTTAGGGTAGCATCATTTCCATTGATTTCAACACTGTAAAGTGTAGTCTGAGTAAAGTCAGCTGGAATATTGATGTAGTAAAGCCGGAAGTCATTACAGGCTTCCTGACTGAATAGTGAAGCTGAACTAAGTGATCCGAAAAGAATCGTTGCCAGCATGGTGCGTAAAGTTGTTTTCATAGTCTATTGATCGTTTTAAATGCCCTGCAAAGGTGAAATAGTTTTTCTGTAAAAGCAAATTAATCGTTCATTATTTGTTGTTAGTCGAATTATTGTAACCTTTCGAGGACTAAATTTTGACTGGTTTATTACCTCTACATATCTGTTTTCACAAATTTCTCCACATACGTTACTTGTTCGATGAGGAATCTTATCACGTAGACCCCCGCCAACAGGTGGGAAACATCGAGTGATACTGTATTTCTCTCATTAAAGACCTGAAACTTTTCGTCCATTACTTTTCGACCATCGATTCCCAATATGACATATTCAAAATTTCCTTCAAATGAAGTTAAGGTACTGATATGCAAATGACTGTTAACCGGATTGGGATATACAACAAGTGGATTTTCCAAAGCCAAATGCATCTCACCTTCACAATCCGGAAATATGAAACGTGAATCTGTATCAGATAATCCACCCTCATCTGTCACTTTGACGATGATTTCATACCAATATGTTTCATTCTGGCTGCACCCTGTTGGGGAGATTTCTGTTATCAGGTCATTCCCCTGAAAGGTGTTTAATACATGATAATGGGTGTTGTGATGAAGTCGAAGTGTCCAGTCATACATCATGCTGTCCGGAGTCGTTTCGCGATCAATGACATGCGCCAGAAGATTGAATTTGGTGGTCTTGTCTGAAGCATATAATTCATTTTCCCGAATACTCGTGATATTTACCCTGGGAGGAGAATTATTTAATGAGATAGGAATGATTGCGCTTGTTGAAGCTCCCAGAGAGTCAGATACCGTCAGTGATACTGAATGCAATAATTGCCCAACACTTATATAAAATGTGTGCGCGGTGGTTGGTTCGGTAGAATTGTTTCCATCACCAAAGTCCCATAAGTACGTTAGTGGACCGCCTTCCGGATCATAACTTTCTGAGGCATCAAATACAACGGTAAGGGGTGATGGTCCATATGCCAAAACTGGTGTAAATTTCAGGACAGGCCTTAAATTTCCTCCAAAACAAATTCGCCTGATGTGGGAAGGAAAAATAGTAGTCACATACATACATCCGTCAAAGGGATTATAGATGATGTTGACCGGTCGGCCTATATTTTCATTCCACAATTCTGATTTTTCCAGCTCATTCACTTCGTTGAAGTGGAAGGCGCGCAACCATCCTGTATAGTCAGCGGCTATAAAAGAACCCTGATATTCTTCAGGAATATGATCTCCAATAAAAAAATCTCCACCTGTGGAACTCAATCCCTGAAAATTTTCATTGTTAACAAGATGATAGGATTCATTTCCTTCTGAGTCGTATGACGGTGTCACAGCAAATGGGGTGCTGGTGTTGGCCTCGTTTGCCCACGACAGTGGTGGCCGGGAATGGAAAAATTTAATGATGTCCGCATTGATTGACAGACTTGAATCACAGGGATTTGGGTATTGATACGAATGTGCAGCATTAGAGGCAATGACAGTCTCCTGATATGTAAAATATGCGCTTTCGCAATTGTCTCCAAATAATGGATTTGGGGCATTGGTATTCAGGGTCGGATTATTCCAGTATAATGGGTGAATGACCGGACCCTGAAACATAGGCCAACCGAAATTCATACCTGGTTCATATACGATATTCAATTCTTCCCATACCCAATCACCCACATCAGCCAGCATGATTATTCCAGGGAAACCATTTTCCATGTAACCATAGCCGGATTCAGGCTTAATCTTCATGCGATAAGGATTTCTCAAGCCCAGAGACCAGATTTTGGAACGGGCACCATCAGGGTTTTCAGGATCGAAAAAGGGATTATTAGAAATGCCATGACCAGTTTCAGGGTTTATGCGTAGAACTTTTCCATTTAATCCATCGAGATATTGAGCCCGAAATGAACCCAACATTTCATCTGATCTGAGAATACCCAGTTCCAGCGCAAGACTGTCATACGCAAAGGCAGGAAGATTTCCTGTGCCATTGTATCCCAGGCCATTCATACCGACCCATGTGCTTCCATCGCCTGAAGTAGCCAGGAGCGAGCCATCCTCCCCAAATTCAAGCGCTCCAACGCTGTGTGAAAGCGTACACACAGGTATGCCATCCCCTATTGTTTCACCCAAAATAATTTTTCTGCTATTGGGTACGACGGTAGTTAGATCACTGGTATTCACTGTGTATCGGGTAATACGCCCCATTGAAGCAGTATTCACTTCACTTTCATTAGGATCGTATTCTGAAGTGCCGAAATACTTCAGATAATGAAGATCTACGGTATAGTATAGATACAGATAACCATTATTCAAAAAATCGGGATCTAACACCGCGCCAATCATGCCGTTGTCTCCGAACCAGCCTACTTCTTCTGAAATATCAATGATTGGATTCGGATGAACTATATTGTTTTCTACCAGCCATACTTTCCCATTCACTTCATATACCATTGACACATTGGTGTCAACTGGCAGATAGCCTACAGGAAAATAAAGTCCCTCTACGACAATCTCTTCATTGAAACCTTCAGGGTAAAAATTCTGTCCAAAAGAGGAGAAAGAAAACTGAGCAGTGAAAATCAAAAAAATGAAAACCCTCATCGAAATACCGGCTTAACTATTAAAAGCCAAAAGTAGCCAATATTAAAGGCAATCAAATTCATTAATCGGGCAGGGTGGAAATCCTGAACGAAGAAAATTGGAAAAAAACCTACCTGTTGTCTATAACCTCCACACCAGGATATTTCGCTTTTGAGAACGTAAAATCAGTCACCGTGTATGTCTTATCGGTAACAAATGTTTTTACATCATAGGTGTAATTATCGCCCTGTTTACCCAAAATGATAATCCTTGATAATTCCATTTTTGATTTATCAATATACAGTTGAACTGTGTGGTAAGCTTTTTCAGCAGGTTTTAGAGGGTTTAGTTTTATCAAATGCATTACTTTTCCACCCTCTGTGACTTCCTTCTCATAGTAATGTTTAAATCCGGTTTCCCACACCGTGTATATCTCTGAAGGATTTAAAGCGTCCTCTCCGGCATTTGCGTGATCGATATATACTTCATTCATATCTTCACTGTAAGTCCAGCGCGTTGTTCCATCTGAATAAATATGGTTGTCCCCCAGTTTGATATAGTACATTTTACCATCCATTTTTAAAGTACCTTCCTGACTTTGGGTTACGTCAGCTGCTTTGTCTTCGAGCGTAAAAATAAAATCGCTTGTAATTGAAGCAAATTTTCTCGTTTTGCTGCTAAGCTCATCAAGTATAGTTTTCGCCTTTGCATCCTGACCGGATAGGTTACCGGCAATCCCAAATACAAGAAGGCAAAATAGGGTGGTGAACTTTTTCATAAAGCTAGTTTTCAATTTTTTCAGACTCCGCCTTCAATAACTGTTCCAAAGAGTACTCGTCCGGTATTAAGACTTGCCGGGCTTTACTTCCTTCAAAGGGCCCGACTATGCCGGCAGCCTCAAGTTGATCAACGATTCGCCCGGCCCGGTTGTACCCGAGTTTGAGTTTTCGCTGAATTAAGGATGTGGAACCCTGCTGATTCATTACAATTACACGTGCGGCATCTTCAAACATGGGATCCCGATCTGCAATATCCAATTCTCCAACTCCACCGCCATCTTCACCTTCAAATTCAGGCAATTCAAAAGCAGTAGGATATCCGCGCTGGTTGCCGATGAATTCTGTTATCTCGTCCACTTCAGGCGTATCTACAAAGCCACATTGTAATCGTATCAGGTCGTTGCCGGTAGACAACAACATATCACCTCTTCCAATTAATTGGTCCGCCCCACCAGCATCCAGAATTGTTCGTGAATCGATTTTTGAAGAAACCCTGAAAGCTATTCGCGCTGGGAAGTTGGCCTTTATCACACCCGTGATGATATTGACAGAAGGTCGCTGGGTGGCAATGATCAAATGAATTCCAATAGCCCTTGCCAATTGTGCAAGTCGGGCTATGGGAGTTTCAACTTCCTTGCCCGCTGTCATGATCAGATCGGCAAATTCGTCCACTACCAAAACGATATATGGCAGGTATTTATGACCCTTTTCGGGATTCAGTCGCCGTTTGATGAACTTGGCGTTGTATTCCTTGATATTTCGAACGCCCGCATTCTTCAACATTTCATAACGGTCATCCATTTCTACACAAAGTGAGTTCAAAGTCTTCACCACTTTACTTGTATCGGTGATAATGGCTTCTTCTTCACCTGGAAGTTTAGCCAGATAGTGCCTTTCAATTTTATTGAAAAGGGTGAGTTCCACTTTCTTAGGATCAACCAAAACGAATTTGATCTGAGATGGATGCTTTTTGTATAACAAAGAAACCAGGATGGCATTCAATCCTACAGATTTACCCTGACCTGTTGCACCAGCCATCAACAAGTGTGGCATTTTGGCCAAATCTGTTAC
>JBGTLS010000597.1:0-2994 GCA_041744015.1 Cryomorpha sp.
TTCGATTTTTGGTTTTTAGTTTTTAAAAAAGGTATTGGGTAGTGAGTCGTAAGTCTTGAGACTGATCACCGATTGTAAGGGTAAAGTGTCATGGATCACGGGCTGATTTAGGCCCAATGCATGTCAGGATCTGAATATCACATATCATCTTTTCAATTGATTACCTGATTTTAAAATACACTCTTTCATTTCTTTAATTACCTAACTCAAAAAATGCAATTACTTCCCTGCGGTCAGTGTTTTTAACCTGGGGTCAGTGAGCTACCTTCGGTCAATTCTCCATTCTCAATTCTCAATTCTCAATTTTCAATTCAAAAGGTCCATTTATACCTCACCGTCACATTCGTTCCCATTTCATCGGCGAAGTATCTGAACCGGTTCATATAATCACGGTAAGCTTTGTTCAGGGCATTTTCCACCGTGATACTCAAGGTACTATTACCCATGTGCACACCGGCTTCGGCGCCGAGCAGAAAATAAGCTTCAGGTGCTGGCGCGAAATCAAAACTGTTTGGCAGCGGTGTATTCGCCCCTGCCACCAAACTGTTTTCAAAGGGGTATAGTCCCGGTTCGCGATATTGGCGCATGGTGTAAGATCCACGTACACCGATATAAGGTGCTTTGAATCTTTGCCCATCGTCAAACGTATGTTTGAAAAATCCATCGAAGCGGTGGGCGGGAACACCGATGAAATAGGAATTATCCGAAAGATTTTCGGCCCAAACCAGGCTGGCGCGCAGCATTCCACTAAAAGATTTCCCCAAATCGAAATCGTAAATAGCGTCCACACCTGTGTAAAGTGCATCGTCCTGTGCGTAATCGTAACGCGGAAAAGCGCCGCGAATTGAAAGTTCGATTTGAGTTGGATCCAGGTATATAAAGTCTTTGATGAAATTCGCATAAGCGATCACATGCAGGCGCTGACGCGAACCAGTGAATCGCCAACCCAATGAAGTATTAAAAGAGCGCTCCGAACCCAAATTGGGATTGCCTTCTTCGATGCCACCAGCGCCATGGTGCAGGCCGCTGCTGAAGAGTTCATTCACTGCAGGATTGCGCCATTGTGTTCCGGCAGACCAGGTGAATTGGCTGCTACCCTCGGTGCGCCTTGCGGCAAAAGCAGTAGCAAGGCCCTGGAAATCCACTTTCAAGGGATTTTCCGTATCGGCAATTGGTCCAAATATACTTGCGCTGTACCAGTCATACCGCGCTCCATATTGGAAAGTCCATTTTTTGATTGTGGCAGTTTCAGTCCAGAAAATGCCGATTTGCTGGTTTTCGTAATTCGGCATAAAGCGGCGCCCCCGGTACGAATTGCGTCTTAAAAGTGCTGAACCTCCCACCTTTCCGTTAAATCGGCCCAACCTGTGGTGCCAGATTGCTTCACCGAGATGGGTGGTCAGGCCGTAGGTGAGTTGTGGGCTTGCAAGTGCCGCTTCGCTTGGATTACGGCCTACATGGACATCATATTCTTCGCGTGAGTTGTATTGTCGTGCATAAATCAATTCCAGTTTATGTTGGGTATCCAAATCATACGCAAACCGGAATTTGGTAAGCTCGTGCAAAACCATTTGTCGGGGCCGGTTGATCTCGTAGGTAAATCCGGTAGTATCCGGAGCCGGTCTGCCGCCGATAGCCAAAGCCAGATCGGTGAGATTTCCCAGATGCGAATAGCGGTATATTCCCAATTCCTGATTGAAAAGGCTGTAAAAAACTTCGGCTTCCCAGCGCTTGCCGCGGTATCCGAGTGCGTATGAAAAGTTGTATTCTTCGGTACCGGTGTTTGTGAGATACGTATCTGATGTGCGCACATTGCCCAGCTTTTTCAGCGATCCCTGTACCCGGTAATAAAGGGGGAGTTTCTCGTGCACCCGGCCATTGAGCGAGCCCGCAAGGGAACCACCACGACCATTGCTGGAAAGCGCGGTTTGCACAGATCCGGACATTTTATCACTTGCAAAAATATTTGGTGGCTCGACAAGCAGAATGCCACCGATGGCATCAGGCGCGTAGCGCAGCGCATCCACACCTTCTATCACCGCCACCGACTGGGCGATATAACTGTCTATCTCAGGTGCATGTTCGGAGCCCCAGTACTGACCTTCCTGGCGGATGCCATTGTTCATCAACAGCAATCGGTTGCTGTGCAGCCCGCGAAATACCGGCTTTGCAATCGCATTTCCAGTCTGAAGCATCCGCATGCCGGGGATTTCAGCGGCGAGTTCGGCGATTTGCTTTCCGCTTTGCGCGGAAATAGCAGCTTCGCGCATTTCGAGACGGGTGAGCGCAATCTCTTCGTACTTTTCTTCAACAATCTCAAATTCTGCCAGGTCGGATTCGTGATGCGAGAGTACCATTTCGATGGTGGTATCGGCTTGTAATACCAGTTGATAATCTTCTGGGGCACATCCGATGTGGGTAACACGAAAAGTATAGGAACCCGCGCAAAGACCGCTGAAAGAAAAAACACCCACATCATCGCTGGCGACAGCGCGTTCCGTATTCAGCATCACGACTGTAGCAAATGATAATGGCTCACCCGTATGGCTATCTATCACAACACCATTCAACTCAATATCACAAGGATTTTGAGCGAAAGCATCAAAAAGGGTAATTGTGGCAAAAACCACAAGACAGAACTTCAGGAAGTTCATAAAGAAAATCGGTTGAAAAAGTGGGAATTAAAAAGACACGCAGGGAATCAGGCCGCTGGCGGGCCACGTGTGAGACTTTGGTTTATTTCCGAATTCTTCCACGAAGATTGGGTAAGAATGATGGGCTGTGAAAAAGCCAATCCAATTGATCGGGTATTTGGAGTCCAAAGGTCAAAAGCAGCATTCAGGGTGAAGGCTGCGCATAGTTGGCAAATTTCATCTGCTGCCTGCAGACTTACATCCGAATTGCTCTCCTTGTGGTGAGCGCAATCATGTGTATGTATCTCGATGTCGTCAGCCTGCTCCGATGTGAAGTGATCGTGATGATCTCCGTGCAGCA
>JBGTLS010000598.1:0-2712 GCA_041744015.1 Cryomorpha sp.
CAAAAAATGAGAGAGAATGTTAACAGGAAGGATCGACCCGAATTCATATTTAAAAAACCGTACTTTTGGCTCAACCTTAATTGAACAAAAGTAATGAAAAACATATTCCTCTCCGCTATACTCGTTTTCAGCTGTGCACTCATGGGCTCGGCTCAGGACACCACCATCGCCAATCCACCATCACCGGCACAACTCAATAATCCCAACCCATTGCTGCGCATGGGATTGTCTTTTTCACCTCTGATCAGTTTTTTCAGCCCTGATGGAAGTGCAAGTGTGATTTATGGCGATGGAGCCCGGTTTACCATCAAATACGGTTTACATATTGACATGCGATTGAGTGCGAATCCGAATTATTACTTTTCCACAGGTGTTTTTTTGTTGAATACTGGTGGAAAGATGAATCACACGTATTATGAAGTAGAGAATATTCCGATTGAACGAAATGGAACATATCGATTGAATTATGTAAACCTTCCGGCAACCTTTATGCTGCGTACAAATGAAATCGGTTA
Organism: Cryomorpha sp.; assembly: GCA_041744015.1. GTDB lineage: Bacteria > Bacteroidota > Bacteroidia > Flavobacteriales_D > Cryomorphaceae > JBBQZU01. Next base: position 516 of record JBGTLS010000598.1, read on the forward strand.
CATCCGGTATTTCGGGCGGGTCGGTGTGGATTTGGGATTGAATATTCGTGCCACAGTCGATACAGAGGATTTTGTTACCGATGGAGGAACGACTATTATGGATGAGGTGGATTTCAGTGATAACGTCAATCTGTTTAGAGGAGCCCTGCATTTGGAAGCGGGATTTGAATATAATGTTGGAGGTACCACCAACCTCTTTTTGTCATTAGAATGGAATAATGGATTGAACAATGTATTTCATAAGGATTACAGATATGGCACGGACAATTCCCGGGTGAAGGCGGTGTCTAATTTCGTTTCTCTAAATGCCGGCGTTTATTTCTAAATTTCCTTCAGACTATTCCAGTCTAAGTTTTCGTGTGGATGGATTCAAAACGTGTAGTAGATCATATTGTATCCTGGCTTAAAGACTATGCCACCGAAGCCAGAGTCAAAGGATTTGTGGTAGGCATATCGGGTGGCATAGATTCAGCGGTCACTTCAGCGTTATGCGCACGCACCGGTTTGCAATTGATTTGTCTTGAAATGCCAATCCACCAAAACGCAACCCAGGTGGCCCGGGGACGAAAACACATCGATCAGCTTATATTGAATTTTGCCGGCGTCAGTTGTCAGGAGGTCGAGCTTACCCCGGTTTTCAATTCTTTCATGGCTGCACTTCCCTATCCGTCCAATGCAGAACTACATGAGTTCAGCCTTGTCAATGCCCGGGCGCGATTTCGCATGACCACACTGTACTACTTCGCCGCGTTACATCAGTGCCTCGTCGCTGGTACAGGCAATAAAGTGGAAGATTTTGGAGTGGGTTTTTATACGAAATATGGTGATGGTGGCGTGGATATTAGCCCGATCGCTGACTTGCTGAAAACAGAGGTTTACGCTATTGCCAAAGAACTCGGAATCATTCAGGAAATCATCGATGCACCACCGACAGATGGTTTGTGGGGCGACGACCGCACCGACGAAGATCAAATCGGCGCAACATACCCCGAGCTCGAATGGGCCATGTCATTTCACGGAAGTGAAAATGGACTGACAGAGAAAGAAAATAGGATTTTGAAAATATACCGGGATCACAACCGGCGCAACCAGCACAAAATGAAACCGATTCCGGTATGCGAAATACCTGATGAACTGAAAGCTTAGCTTTCTATTCGAAAGAGGGTTTTCGCTTTAAACATTTTCAGCGATCTCCCATGTGTTTTTTCCCCTTAACAAAGCGTCGAGATCCCCTTCGCCTTTTTTGCTGATGCTCAAAGAAATTTGTTCGTGAAGTTGGTCTTCATAACACGGTCTGTTTTCCTGGTAAAAAACACCAAAAGGCCTGGGTAAACTTTGAAAATCTCCCCCGGGTCGGTCGAAACAGCGCATCAAAATGCTTGATTTAAAACGGTCGTATTTGTCGTGAATCCACAAATCGTCTTTTGAAAATTCGCCTGAGAGTAAATCCACCACCACGGGCGTTGCGCCATCAAGTCGCAATCCTTTTGAATCATTCACCCCGAAAATCATGGGTTGATCGTGAGACACAAAAACAGTTGTATCCGCTTTTGTTTTTTTGTCTGTGAACACTTCAAATGCCCCGTCGTTAAAGACGTTGCAATTCTGGTAAATTTCTACAAGCGAAGTTCCCTTGTGGTCATTGGCCTCGCGCAGCACTTCGCGCAGGTGTACCGGGTCGCGGTCCATGGCACGTGCGATGAAAGTTCCATCCGCTCCCGCAGCAAGCGCCAGCGGATTAAAGGGGTGGTCGATCGAGCCCATCGGGGTCGACTTGGTCACCTTGCCCTCCGGCGAAGTAGGGGAGTACTGCCCTTTGGTAAGGCCGTATATTTCGTTGTTGAAGAGCAGCACGTTCAGGTTGAAATTCCTGCGCAGCATGTGGATCAAATGATTTCCACCGATCGACAGGGCATCCCCGTCGCCGGTGATGACCCAAACGCTGATATTTGGATTGGAAATTTTTAATCCACTGGCTACCGCCGGAGCCCGACCATGGATGCTGTGCATGCCATAGGTGTTCAGGTAGTAAGGGAACCGCGAAGAGCACCCGATACCGGAAATGAATACGATGTCTTCCCGTTTTAATCCGATTTCCGGAAGCACAGTTTGCACTTGCTTGAGGATGGAATAATCACCGCAACCCGGACACCAGCGCACGTCCTGATCGCTCGTAAAATCTTTGGCTGTTAAAAGT
>JBGTLS010000599.1:0-2046 GCA_041744015.1 Cryomorpha sp.
CCAAATCTTTTCGTAGGATCTGTGTCGTCTTCAGACCCCAACGTTCATCTGTATTTTGACGGGATTGTTGATTTTACCACCGAAATTCCTGTTTTCGATTTTGAAGCGAATGTTTTCAATATAGATCTCACGGCGTTGAACCTTGTGAAAAGCGATAAACCGATATCGTTTAGTTCATACCTTACATTAAATGGTCAGGGAAAAAAGCTCAATACCATCAGCGGAATTCTTTCCGGGAGCAAGAGTTTTCTCTGTTATGGCGACTCTGCCGTGTATATTGAAAATTTCCTGTTTTCGGCAGGGGGAGATGAGCGTGGACGGAAGATCAGTCTGACCAGCGACATTGTTGATTTGAATCTCACAGGCATTTTCACTCCTGATGAGTTGCCGGAAGGATTTACACAGCTCATCGCCCAGGTATTGCCCTCTATCAGCAATCCGGAAAATCGAAAACCCATTGGTCGGCAGAATGTGGATTTTAGCCTGAATTACAAAGCTCCCAATTCCATTTCAGGCATGTTTATGACGGGTCTCGAAATTTCGCCGAATACCACGGTTTATGGAAACATGGACAATCAATCTGGTCGCTTCGGACTATTTGTTCGTTCCGGTTCAATTGCATATGATGGGATTGTGCTCAGCGATCTCACCATCGACGCCGGTAAAGAAAGTGAGGTGATGCGGGCAGAAATTCATTTTAGTGACATTGCATATAAGGGTATTTCAATTCAAAATCCCGATTTTAATATTCAGGCTTATAACGATATCATTGAACTGCGACTTGGTTGGTTGAACGCGGAAAACGCTTCTTATGGAGATTTGGATTTACAGGTCACTTTGTTGGATTCCCTTGAGATGGTGATTGATATTCGCTCCGGAGCCATAGGAGCTGATCAGTCACTGTGGAATATTGCCCATGCAGCACAGATTTGGATTGTGGGAGATAGCATAGGTGTAGACAGCCTTGCCCTGGTAAAAAATGATCAGAGATTATCCATAGATGGATCAATTTCAAAAGATCCGGAATCGGAACTTCACCTGATACTTGAACGATTTAATCTGGCCGATCTGGATTCACTCGGTATCCAAATGGATTCACATTTCAAAGGTATTGCCAATCTCCACGCCACCGTCAGGCAGGTGTATGCCGATCCACAAATCAGATCCACAGGGAGTATCGATGGTTTTACCCTGGATGACTTTTTAATCGGTGATATTGCCCTCGCCACAGATTATTCGGCAAAAGGACTTGATATACAAGGCACACTTACCAAAAACGGAAACAAACTCCTGAAATTTGAAGGCGACTATCTGATCGGTGAAGAGGAACCGCTTCAGGGCAAACTTCTACTGGATGATTTTGACCTTCGTTTGGTCAATGCTCTGGAATTGAAAGATGTACGTGATTTTTCAGGGACAGCGAGTGGGGATATAGCTGTAGAAGGCACGCTTCAGAATCCCAGATTGAAGGGCATCATTGATTTTGCTGAAGCAAAATTCACCATCGACTATTTGAACACCTCATTTACTTTCTCGGATGAAGTGCGTGTGGAAGACGGATGGATGGGTATCGACTACAAACCATTGTATGATCAGGAGGGCAATAAAGGCTTTGTGGTGGCTTCGGTATTTCACGATCAGTTTACCAATTGGACGTATGATGTGAGTGCAGATGTAAACAACTTTCTGATATTGAATACCACCCGGGATATGAACAGCACTTACTACGGTACGGCGCGTGCAACGGGGGATTTGCAAATAGGTGGTTTCGAAAATCTGGTGGAAATAGAGATCGATGCCAGGTCTGAAAAAGGCACGACCATCAAACTTCCCCTTGACAATACCGGCGAGGTAACTCTAGAAAATTTCGTATACTTTGTGGCGAGAAATGATCAGTTAAAACAGACGCGTGAGGCAGACCTCACCGGTGTATTGCTGCGGATGAACCTGGAAATCACACCTGATGCCGAAGTTCAACTCATTTTTGATGAGCAGACGGGCGACATCATTCGCGGAAGAGGTTACGGGGCTTTGACTTTTGAAATA
>JBGTLS010000600.1:0-9156 GCA_041744015.1 Cryomorpha sp.
GGCAAAACACCTTTTTTCAAAAAAGAAAAACCGAGTCCATTCGATGAAGCAGTTAACCTCATCTGGTTTTTGGAAAACGTTTTTTATACTGCGATTCCACAAATCTTTGAGGCGATAAATCAGCAGATGGGGGAAAAAACGGAAACCTATCTGATTCAAAATTCGCTTTTGCAATTGGGCTTTTGGCCCGGGGGAGATCGCGATGGCAATCCATTTGTGGATACAAATACCACTTTGCAGGTAGCAGACAGATTGCGCACCAGTCTTTTAAAATCGTATTTCAGAGACATCCGCAAACTAAAACGCCGTATTACCTTTCGAGGAACGGAAGAAATTATAAATGAATTGGAGCGTCGCCTCTACGTTTCAGGTTTTGTCAGTCCGGAGAAACCAATCATAACCCTGGAATGGTTAAAATCCACCATCGATGGTCTTCGTGACACCATCGAAAGAGATCACAATGGGTTGTTTATTGAAGAAATTAATGATTTCCGCCGAAAAATCAAGGTATTTGGTCTCCATTTCAGTTGCATTGACATTCGTCAGGACAGCCGGGTAATCTCTAAGGCATTTACTGCCCTCCTACCCCATATTCCGCAATCCAAAACTGTTCCTGATCTTCCCGAAAATACAACCGAATTGTTGAACCTGGAAAAGCTCAAAGAACAACCCACTCTCCCGGATCCAATAGACAATGATACCATTGGAAGTTTTTATGTGATGCAGGAAATCCAAGAACGCAATGGACCACTTGGAAGCTACAGGTATATTATCAGCAACTGCCGAAACGAAAAAGATATCGCCCGTGTTTTTGGAATGGCGAGATTGTCAGGCATGGTTCAACCCATGTATCTGGATGTCATACCATTGTTTGAAACCATCGATGATTTAAAGAATGCCGGAGATGTGATGACCAGGCTTTATGCAAATGATACGTATAGAGAACATCTGAAAGTACGGAAAAACAAGCAGGTTGTCATGCTGGGTTTTTCTGATGGAACAAAGGATGGGGGCTACATCACTGCCAACTGGAATATCTACCGGGCAAAAGAAAATATCAGTGCTGTATCGCGAAAGGTGGGTATCAATGTTGTCTTTTTTGATGGTCGCGGGGGTCCTCCGGCACGGGGTGGGGGCAATACACATAAATTCTATGCCTCGCTTGGCCCCACTATTGACAGCACTCAAATCCAAATCACCATACAGGGACAGACCATCAGTTCAAATTTCGGGACAGAAAAGTCAGCCCGATTCAATATGGAACAACTCCTGACCGCCGGCCTCGAAAACCAGGTCCTCGACAATCCAACTAAAATTCTCAGCGAATCAGACAGAACTGTTTTAGATGAGCTTTCTGCTTCGAGCTATGAAGTTTATCAGGCTTTCAAAGCTCATCCCTCTTTCATGCCATATCTCGAAAAAATGAGCACGCTGAAATACTATGGTGAAACGAATATTGGAAGTCGACCGGCAAAACGCGGAAAGGGTGGTGATTTAAAATTGGAGGACTTAAGAGCTATTCCCTTTGTAGGTGCCTGGAGCCAACTGAAACAAAATGTTCCTGGTTTCTATGGACTTGGTACTGCTTTCGCCAAATTTGATGATTCCAATAGAATCGGGGATTTAGAAGCGTTATACAAGTCCTCTCTGTTTTTTAAAACGCTCGTGGAAAATTCGATGCAGTCGCTTTCCAAAAGCTATTTTCCGCTCACCAATTACATGAAGAAGGATCCTGAATTTGGAGAATTCTGGCAACTTATATTTGAAGAGTCTGAAAAAGCGCGTAAGTATTTGTTGAAAATCTCCGGACAAAAGACACTTCTTGAAACCAATCCGAGTATTAAAGCGAGTATAGAACTCAGGGAACAGATTGTATTGCCTTTGTTAACTATTCAGCAACATGCGCTTATGAAGATCAAGAAACTTGAAAATTCCGGTAAAAATGGAAATGATCTGATTGATTCTTATAAAAAACTGGTTGTGAGATCTCTATATGGAAACATCAATGCCAGTAGGAATTCGGCTTAATCCTGAAATAGTTTCATGCCTGTCTGGAATCCATTTCGATTTTTGTAGCTGGTGAAACAAATTTTTTCATTTTTTCCATAAGACCTTCGATTTGATCATCAATGAGGAGACGTGCCAGATTTTCTTTTCGCAACATCCCCTCTTCTACCATGTGGTCAGTCATTTGGATCAGGTGGTGATAATAGTCCATATGGTTAAGCAGCCCGATAGGTTTTCGGTGAAGACCCAATTGGGCCCAGGTGAGAATTTCAAACAATTCCTCAAACGTTCCGAACCCCCCTGGTAAAGTAATAATTCCATCACTCAGTTCATGCATTTTGAGCTTGCGTTCCTGCATTGATTCCACCATGATCAATTCACTCAGGTTCTGATGCGCCGACTCATAAGGCAGCATAAATTCCGGCAATACCCCAATAACCTGACCTCCTGCCATGAGTGCTCCATCGGCAAGTGCTCCCATCAATCCCAGTCGCGAACCTCCATAAACAACAGTGATCCCATTGTGAGCAAGGAATTTTCCAGCACATCTGGCATTTTCAGCATATTCAGATTTTTTTCCTGAACTGGAAGCACAAAACACTGCAATACTTTTCATAATACCTGATTTTCAGTTATTGAAATACCTGCCCGATATACCAGTTGTAAACCTACATCATCATGACTATAATTCAAAGCGTATTGATTGACTCAGGAATTTTGGACCACATTCATGTCAAATATATACGCTGAGGTAAGCAATATACCTGAAAAAAAACAATAGGAATGGCTAATTTCGTCGCTACAACAGCCATGGATTTCAATTCGATAATTCTTATCCCGATCGCCATTTTCACAATCGTGATCACGCTTACGCCATTCTTGAGATGGGACTATTGGTGGGTGCGTATATTTGACTTTCCCAGAATGCAGATCGCTTCCCTGCAACTGATCATACTTCTTATTTGGTTTATCACAAAAGGTTTTAATTGGGGCGAAAGTATAATTCTGCCAATGGTTTTACTGATATGCTTTGGATACCAGGTTTTGAAGATTTTTAAATATACGTTTTTCGCCAGGCCCGAAGTTATTCGCAACAAGAAATCTGAGAGTGAAAATGATATTGCAATTCTGGTGAGCAATGTGCTTGCGACCAATAGAAATGCCGACCCACTTTTATCCCTCATTAGAAAGAATAATCCTGATATTATTCTAACTCTGGAATCTAACAAATGGTGGGAAAATCAATTAAAATGTCTTCAACCGGATTATCCTCATTTTATTGAAATTCCACTCGATAATCTATATGGGATGCATCTCTACTCAAAGCTTGAATTAGTTGATTATCAAATTAAGTATTTGATATCCGAAGAAATCCCTTCTATTCATTCGGGTGTTCGACTTCGGTCGGGAAAAATTATTTCCATTCACTGTCTTCATCCAAAACCACCGAGTCCATCTGAAAGTAGTACATCAACCAACAGAGACGCCGAACTATTGCTGGTTGCCAAAAGTATCGAAAACTCAGATGACAGCGTACTGGTATTTGGAGATTTGAATGATGTAGCATGGTCGCGTACCACGCGGCTTTTCCAAAAAATAAGTGGTCTTTTAGATCCGCGTGTGGGAAGAGGATTTTACAATACTTTCAACGCCAATTGGTTTTTACTGCGATGGCCGTTGGACCACATTTTTCACTCAAATGATTTTACTTTAAATGAGATCATGAGGCTGCCTCACATTGGATCTGATCATTTTCCAATCTATGCCAATCTTCATTATTCCCCCAAATCAAAAAAGTATCAGGACAAATCCGAAGCAGATCAGGAGGAATCAGAATGGGCCGACGAGAAAATTAAAGCAGCGCTTTAAGCTGTGTTCTCCGGATTTAAAATGAGAATTGTAAAGTTACAGTGGAGAAACGAAATGCATTTGTGTGGTGGCTGATTCACGCTCATTTGGTGGAGTTGGAAATTCTACAATTGCACAAGCTCCACCTTCCGGAACATTTGTGAGACGGAAATGACCTCCATGTGCTATTGCAAAGTCTTTCACAATTCTTAAACCTATGCCCGTTCCTTTTTCACCCAAAGTACCAGGACGCGTGATTAATTCCGCGCGACTGTTTAATTCATTTAATACGTCTTGCTCAATACCATCTCCTTCATCTTTTACACAAAAAAGAACATTTTCATTTTCCACTTTTAAAGAAACAGTAATTTGACTCTTTTCGGGACTGAATTTTATTGCATTGCTAATCAGATTTGTTGCTATACTTCTAAATTGATTTTCATCTGCCCATAGCAAATCGGGTGCAATTGACGGAATTTCTAGGGTTAAATTTTTTAATTGAAGACTACTTTCAAATATTTCAGCTATAGTGTGCAATATAGTAGTAACGTTTATAAATTTTCTGTTCAAGGTCACATCATTCAATTCAATTCTGGACCATTGAAGAATATTTTGCAAAGTCTTCAGACTTATTTCGATCTCCTGTTTTAACTGATCCTTGACATTTTTGAGCTCTTCACGGGATATGTTTTCGACCGAAATCATACCCAACATGCTTGCAATATTTGCCATGGGCGACCGGAGGTCGTGTCCTAAAACTGAAAAAATCTTGTTCTTAAGTTCGTTTGCTGACTTAAGCGCTTCCCTCTGTTCAAGCACTTTAAGATATTGGATTTCGAGTTTATTCTGAGAATCCTGAAGAGCCCGATTAGCCTGATTTCGTTGTCGTATTATTCGACGCAAGTAAAGGCCGATTCCAAAGAAAACAACTAATAATGCCACCTGACCAAATAAAATATAGCGCTGCATTTCAATGCTGCCTGATTGTATTTCTTTTTCCTTTTTCAGAAGTTCATTTTCTGCTTTCGAAAGGTTGGTTTCATATCTCACCTGCATTTCCAACAGTTCTTGATTGTCCTGATTGGTTTCAATGCTGTCTGAAAAAGCTATGAACTCCTCATGAGCAACCAAGGCCTCCTGATATTGACGATTCTCCTTGTAAGTCTCATATATCGTTTGTCGAATTTTTAGTTGAAGGTCAACAGCGCCCAGTTGATCTGCCGCAACTTTTGCTTTTTGATACAAAGCCTGTGCAGCGCGGCTTCGTCCAAGTGCCCGGTTGACATTACCAAGGCCGGTATTTGCATAAAATACTCCTTGTGAAATCCCGTATTGCTCACTTATTTCCAGCGTTCTGACAAATTGGGAAATAGCCTGCTCATATTGTTTTTGTTTGAGATATAGTTCGCCCAGACTGTGATGACTTATTGCCAATCCTCCAAGATCACCAGTTTCTTTTCTGAGTTTAAGAGATAAATTCGTATAATAAAAAGCACTATCCAGGTTGTAGTTTTCAGCATGTAGCAATGCCATATTGTTTGTGACCTGCACCAGATGTGCCTTTAAATTTAAGTCTGTATTAATTTTGAAGGCTCGTAAATAATGATTCATTGCCATCGCCCGGTTCTTCAAATGTTCGCGATACAACTCACCAAGGTTGTTCTCAACAAGTGCCAGTTCCTTCAATTTTCCTGTTCTGCTGTAATATTCCTTGGCTTTTATCAAATATTTTAAACCGACTTCATACTGCATCGCATTGATATGTGACAAGGCAATATTGGCATGAAGCGCATAATAGGTGGAACTGTCTGCAGAAATGGCGTGTTTCATCGCCAATTCCTGATATTGGATAGCATCCCCATACTTTCCCTGTGCTGAAAAAGTATTTGAGAGTCCGGAATAGGCAATCAGGATTTTGGTAGTATCCTGAAGTTTTGTAGCCAATGCAAGCGCTTCCAAATAGGTTTTTTCAGCCTCTTTCAATTGCCATGTATGAAAAGTTGCCGCAGCCTTGATATATAAATATTTAAAAACCTGTTCATCTGTAGCCCTTTCATTGAGAAGTGGTTCTATTTCATGAAGCAAAGCCAAAGTTTGATCAGCCTGTGTCAGGTTAAGGAATGTATTCGCTGAGTCTAGTAAAATGGCGAGTTTTGTCGTGTCTTTGTTCTCGAAAGCACGCGAAGTGAATGGAGAAATGAAACAGGCAAAGAAAATGAGCAGAGAAAACAGGATTTTCATTTGGTCATTTGTGTTTATAAAATTTTGGCTAAAGATAGAAGAGCAGATTTATGAAACATGTGAAATAAATTTTCAAATCCTTTAGTTCTCCACGCTGGCTTGTTCATTATGATCATCACAACCTTTATGAGACATACGAACAATCTGACTGTCGGTTTCGACCACTACCCGATTTTAGTTCGTTGATGGCAAACTATTTATCGTAAGTGTGATAAATATCACTTCACTGCCTGGAATCAAAATGACTTACAGTTGCTGTTTTGGTCAACGATTGGCCTCACAATTTAGGTGACGAACGAAAAATATGTGACAAATTGACTTTCCACATGATAGGATTTAGCGCTACGGATTGATTTTTGTACTTTTGCAGGCCCAAAAACAATTCTGTGTTAGAAACCCAAAATATCTCTCTGCAATACGGTAAACGTATTCTTTTCGACGAAGTAAATATCAAATTTTACGGTGATCATTGCTATGGTGTCATTGGTGCCAACGGCGCTGGTAAATCCACATTCCTGAAAATTCTTTCCGGTGAAATCGACCCCAATACCGGACACATCTACCTGGAGCCAGGCAAAAGGATGGCCGTATTGAATCAGAGCCACAGCGAATTTGATGAGATTCTGGTTTTAAATACGGTTATGATGGGGCACAAGAGACTGTGGACTATCATGCAGGAAAAGGAAACGATATATGCGAAACCTGATTTTTCTGAAAAAGACGGGATGAAAGCTTCAGAACTGGAGACAGAATTTGCAGAAATGGATGGATGGAATGCAGAGAGTGATGCTGCGAGTCTGCTATCCGGACTGGGAATTGATGAATCACTGCACAACACTGCTCTCAAAAATCTAAGTGGCCCACAAAAAGTACGCGTTCTATTGGCTCAGGCGTTATTTGGAAATCCCGATGTTCTCATTCTGGACGAACCCACGAATGATCTGGATTCAGAAACTGTGGTTTGGCTCGAAGATTTTCTATTGAATTTCAAAAATACAGTCATTGTAGTTTCCCATGACCGGCATTTCCTGGATACGGTGTGCACCCATGTGGTAGATATCGACTTTAGCAAAATTAAACTTTACACGGGTAATTATACATTTTGGTATGAGAGCAGTCAGCTTGCACTGCGACAACGCAACAGCGCCAATAAAAAAGCCGAGGACCGCAAAAAGGAATTGCAGGAATTTATCAGTCGTTTCAGTGCCAACGCATCCAAATCCAAACAGGCAACCAGCCGGAAAAAACTGCTTGAAAAAATCAATGTAGACGATATTCAACCTTCCACAAGGAAGTATCCCGCCATTATTTTTCAGCAGAACAGGGATGCCGGAGATCAGATCTTACATGTTCGGAATATGGGTAAAAAGGCGGGTGGTGAATGGTTATTCCGCAACCTGGACATCAACGTTCGACGAGGAGATAAAATTTCGCTTCAAAGTCCAAGCAGCACTGCTACGACTGCCTTTTATCAAATACTGGACGGTTCGCTGAAACCCGACGAAGGAGATTTTGAGTTTGGAAAGACAATAACACCAGCCTACGTTCCAAACGACAACGACAAATATTTTCAGAGTAATGACAATCTGGTCGATTGGCTGAGACAATATTCAATTGAGAAGGATGAAGTTTATATCAGGGGATTTTTGGGCAAAATGCTTTTCAGTGGACAGGAAACTTTAAAAAAATGTTCTGTACTGTCCGGAGGTGAAAAAGTGCGATGTATGATTTCGCGCGCTATGCTGGCAGGTCCGAATCTCCTACTTTTGGATGAACCAACCAATCACCTGGATCTTGAATCCATTACCGCTTTTAATAATGCGTTGATTGATTATCCAGGGACAGTTATCTTTACCACGCATGACCAAACTTTCAGGGAAACAACAGCCAATCGTGTAATAAATATCGGAATTGAAGGCGCAAAAGATGGTCGCGTTGCAAAAGAAGAATTGGAAATGAAATAGCAGAAAATGTCAGACGAGAAGAGATATATTGCGATTAACCGCGACTCATGGAATAGTCGCGTCGAAACACATGTAAAATCCGACTTTTATCATGTTGAGGGTTTTCTGAAGGGAAACTCAACACTGAATGAAATTGAACTCGGGCTTTTGGGCAACGTTGAAGGAAAATCCATTTTGCATCTCCAGTGTCATTTTGGGATGGATACATTGTCTCTTGGCCGGATAGGAGGAATCGTCACGGGCATTGATTTTTCGGATAAAGCCATCGACAAGGCCAGAGAATTATCAATTCAAACCGGCACTCCCGCCACCTTTATCTGTTGTGATCTCTACGATTTACCAGCACATATGAGTGAGACTTTCGATATCATTTTCACCAGCTATGGCACCATTGGTTGGCTCCCGGATACGGATCGCTGGGCGGGCATTATCTCAAAATTTCTTAAACCTGACGGGAAGTTTGTCTTTGTCGAATTCCATCCTGTTGTTTGGATGTTTGATGATTATTTCAAGGAAATCAGATACAGTTATTTCAAATCGGAAGCTATTCATGAAACTGAAACAGGAACCTATGCCGACCGGGATGCGGATTTAAAACCCACTACGGTAACCTGGAATCATGGATTAAGTGAGGTAATGACGAGCCTGATTAAAAATAATTTAACCATTGAAAGGTTTGAGGAATACAATTATTCTCCTTATCAATGTTTCCAAAAATGTATTGAAATTGGAAAGAACAAGTTTCGAATTGAACACCTCGGTGACAAAATTCCAATGGTCTACAGCCTGGTTGCAGCCAGGAAGGTTTCTTAGAAATTGGTGAATTAAAAATTGAGAACCGTTAACATTCAAGTAAGCCGGGAATTTATATATTTGAATTTCACCAAAATACCAAAAGTTATGAAATCAAAATCGAACTATATCCTCCTCCTGGCAGTCGTGTTCACCTTTACACATTTCGCAAATGCCCAAAACATCCCACGTTCAGAAGGTCAATATGCAGATGAGGAGGTTTCTACCGATTTTACAGACGAGCAGGTCGTTTCTTTTAATAAAGTAAGAGAATCGATTACCGGACTACAGCTTCAGGCTGAAA
>JBGTLS010000601.1:0-12703 GCA_041744015.1 Cryomorpha sp.
ACAGGCCACTGTCATTCCGAACGAAGTGAGGAATCCCGTAATCGAAAAACGGAAACTTCGGTGTATGTAATTAAACCATCTGGAATATCTAAATGCAGCGGAGCGGCATATCCAGAATACCGGATGTAGTGTTCTAATTACCGGGCGGCTTTAGCCCAACCAATTTTGTAGAAAACTTCTAATTGCTTTAGCCAAAATTTCCTGACAAAAGTTAGGCTAAAGCCAAATGAAAAGAGTTGAAGATTGGTTGGGCTAAAGCCCTAAAGCAATCATCACCCTTTTCCGGGGGCTAAAGCCGCCCGGCAAATGGAGCTATTACAGCAAATCCCAGGAAAAATAATTTAAAATTTTTTGAGCTAAAGCCCAAAAGGTATCCAACGCATTTTCCACAGGCTAAAGCCGCCCGGCCAATAGAGCAATTACTACAAATGGCAGGAAAAGAATTTTAAAATAAGTATTTCAGGTGATATATTTATAATTGCCGGGCGGCTTTAGCCCCCGGCAAAGAGCTACAGGGTATTCGGGCTTTAGCCCAAAAGTCTTTATGGAAATCTTCCGATGGCTTTAGCCAAACTTTTTTTATTCTGCTAAAAATGAACCCCTAAACAAACTTCGCATTCTTCCCCACCTTCAGATCATTGACGATTTGTTTGATTTTTTGCTCGTCCTCTTTGGGACAAATCAAAAGGACATCATCTGTGTCTACAACAATAAAATCTCGCAGACCTTCGATGACCACGAGCTTTTCTGAAGGCACATTCACCATGTTGTCGGAACTCTGGTCGATCACGACGTTCTTACCGACCACCGCATTGTTTTCGCGGTCTTTTTTGATATGGGTAAAAAGGGAGCCCCATGTGCCGAGATCGCTCCAACCAAAATCACTGAGCACCACATTCACATTGTTGGCCTTTTCCATCACCCCGTAATCGATCGAAATACTCTCGCATACGGAATATACATTGGCGATGCTCTCCGGCTCTTTGGGTGTATTGAGTTGCGGAGTGATATTTTCAAATAGTTCTTCTATTTCCGGAAGGTGGGCCTTGAAAGCGCTGTTGATACTTGCGAGGGTCCAGATAAAAATTCCCGAATTCCAATAAAAGTCTCCGCTTTTCAAAAATTCCCGGGCCAGCTCAATATTCGGCTTTTCGGTAAAGGTTTTCACTTTGCGCACATTTTCGGAAACGGCATCCGCAGTATCTTTAAACTGGATGTAACCGTAACCCGTGTCAGGTCGTGAAGGCTTGATACCCAAAGTAATCAGGTTCTGTGTTTTTCTTGCCTGAGCAATGGCGGTTTCAACAGTAGAGAGAAAAGCAGACTCTTTGAGCACCAGATGATCTGCAGGTGCCACAATGATCACGGCTTCCGGATCGCGGAGCTTGATGCGGTGGTTGGCGTATGCGATGCAAGGCGCGGTATTGCGGCGATTTGGCTCCAGCAAAATCTGGTCTTCTCCAATTCCGGGAAGCTGCTCCATCACCAAACCCTTGTACTGGCTGTTGGTGACGATATAGATGTTTTCTTTTGGACATAAGGGTAGAAAACGCTCGAAAGTCTGTTGGAGAAGTGTGCTGCCCGTGCCCAGGATGTCGTGAAACTGTTTGGGATAAGAAGTCCGGCTCATCGGCCAAAACCGGCTTCCAATGCCGCCGGCCATGATCACGCAATAATTGCTGTTCTGAGACATGAATATGGTTAGTTGAGTTGGTTTATAGCGACTCGTAATTTTTCAATGACAATCGGAATATCCTTTTTGTGAACCGTGCCTACGCTCAGTCGATACCATGGGTTGTTGTGGCTTGCGCCAAATGCGCTGAATGGCACCAGGGCCAGACTGGCCTTTTCGAGCAAATATTTGGTAGTCGCCGGAACATCATCAATGGTCCGTCCATCCGGCATTTTTTTGCCTCTCAGGTCTACTTTTACCGCAAGGTATATAGCCGCTTTGGGTGAAATGGATTCTACGGGCAAGCCCTCGGAAGCAAGGTTTTGAAAACCGGTATGAAAGGCGGAGAGCCGCTCGTGAATTTCCGACTTAAAAGTTGTCATATAAGCCTCCATTTCGGCTGTATTGGCCATGAATTCGGCTACGGCGACCTGTTCCGGTTTTGGAGCCCAGGCGCCTACGTGTCCGAGTATAGACTTCATTTTGTCGATCACCTCTTTTGGCCCGAAAGCCCAGCCCACACGCACACCTGTGGCAGCGTATGCCTTGCTTATACCATCGATGAAAATGGTATATGGCCGCATCTCAGAATTCACACTTACCGGATCGACATGTGCGGTATCACCGAAACACAATTGCCAGTAAATCTGATCGTAAATCAGGTACAATGGTTTCCGGATTCCCCGTCGACGATTGTTTTCGGCGACCACGAGATCCGTAATTTTTCGGAGTTCATCGGCTTCAAAAACTGTCCCCGTAGGATTGAGCGGAGAACAAAGCGCTACGATTCCTGCATTTTCCAAAAAAGGCTCCAGATCAGCTGCTGTGGGCATAAAATTTTCTTTTGCAGATGTCTCAACAGGAACTTGCCGGCCATTGGTCAGCGTGGTGTAGTGGTTATTGTTCCAACTCGGAAGCGGAAAAATGGCATCTTCGTCCGGATCGAGCAGGGCCTGATAGGCTGCATAGATCAGGGGACGGCCTCCCCCGGCCACCAAAAACTCCTCTTTGCTGTAGGTCAGTCCCTGATGTTTTGTGATGAACTCGGACAGTGTGATACGCAGCGATTCTATCCCATTCGAAGGTGGATAGTTCGTTTGTTTTTCGCGGTAAGCTTTTTGAATCCCCTTTTCAAGACTTTCGGGAATCGGAAATATCTGCGGATCAAAATCGCCAATGGTATAATTATAAATCTTTGAGCCAGCCGCCATCAAATCCCGGATATCGCCGGCGAGTTTGATAATTTCAGATCCTTTCAGATTCGAGGCGAGCAAACTCACCTTTCTTTCGGCAACCGGGTTTGATGATTTTACGTCCATGAAGTTGGTTTACGCGTGGTAAAGTTAGCAAAATGCCCATCCGTTACGGGCTGATGAATGAATCAGAGCGGTTGAACTTTGGCCCTTCCGGAAATCAAATATTTTTTTCCGTCATCTATCCGAATGCAAAGATAGCGTGTACGTCTCTTTTCTTCGGCGATATATCCCACACTGCGAAACTGAAATGGCAATTCCAGTCCCAAATCTGTGAGCAGCACCCCGGGATCGGTGTCGTACTGAGCTAATACGCGCGAAAGATTGGGACAACTACAACTGGAAGCCTTTGGATTTTTTAAATATTTGAAGACAGCGATTTTAATGTCGGGTGGATACACATCATTTTCCGCAAAGGGCTTCAGCATATTGGCATAGATTGATTTCCACTCGATGCCATGTGGTGCGACCCCATTGCCGTGTTTGAGAAAACAACCCAAATGCGCAAACTCGTGTACCGTGGTGGTGAGAAAAGCGTAGGGGTTGAGATCGGAATTGATGGTGATCTGATTGCGTTTGCCCTGATAAGCCGGCCTGAAATCACCCAGTTTCGATTCCCGCGGCTTGCTGATCTTGAAATGTACGTTTAATTCGACGATCCAATGTGCGATCAATGGCGCACAACGCGGGGGCAAATGATGCCTGAGCACTTCCGTCCACTTATCCTTCACCTGTGCTGAATTCATGCCAGATGTATAATCGTTTCAGGATTTTCCCGAATCTCACTCTTCCATTTCGTCGGACAAGTATCACACTTCTTTTTTTTTGGATGGGGCGAACAGGCTGACATTGTCAGAATTATCAGCGAGAGGCCGGAGATTACAAGTTTATTTATTCCACGGTTCATAGACACCAAAATTAAACATCTGCGTATAACTGTGAAAAATTAAATTTGCACATCGCATAAAGACCATCTGAGTGCGCTACTTTTATACCAAAGTAAAAATTTGAACACGATTTTTCATGTAGGCAGGTACATCATTCTGATTGGTCGGGTTTTTTCCCGTCCGGAAAATTGGAAGATATACTGGAATTTGTTTGTCAAAGAAGTCGACAAAATCGGAATCAGTTCTTTGGGTCTTGTGGTTCTGATGTCCTTGTTCATCGGCGCAGTCATCACCCTACAGACCGCATCAAACATTGACAGTCCACTGATCCCGGCTTATACGGTGGGGTTTACAGCCCGACAGTCCATTATCCTCGAATTTTCCCCCACCATTCTTTCGCTTATTCTCGCCGGGAAAGTAGGATCCAATATCGCGTCCGAGATTGGGACCATGCGGGTAACCGAACAGATCGACGCCCTCGAAATTATGGGTGTGAATTCGGCGGCTTATCTTATCCTTCCCAAGATTATGGGAGGTCTTTTTATTTTCCCTTTCCTGATCATTATCAGCATGTTTCTGGGAGTTTTTGGGGGATGGGCCATAGGCGTGTCCACCGGAATTATCACCTCAAATGAATATGTGTACGGTATTCAATATGATTTCCGGCCATTCAGCGTAACGTATGCCATGATCAAGACACTGGTATTTGCCTTTATAATCACATCTGTATCGGCTTACCACGGCTACTACGCACGTGGCAGTGCACTTGAAGTGGGCAGAAGCAGCACGCAGGCGGTGGTTTACAGCAGTGTGCTGATACTGACACTCAATTACATCATCACGCAATTGATTCTGATTTGATAGAAGTAAAAAACCTCAGCAAATCGTTTGACGATAATTTGGTGCTCGACGACGTTTCCTTTAAATTCGAACGGGGTAAGGTCAATATGATTATCGGGCAAAGTGGCAGTGGCAAATCGGTTCTCACGAAATGTATGGTGGGTTTACACAAGCCGGATTCGGGTGAGATCCTTTTTGATGGAACAAGCTTCATCGACCTTACGCTGGAGGAAAAAAAAGAAATTCGCAAAAATATCGGGATGTTGTTCCAGGCCAGCGCCTTGTTTGACAGCCTGACGGTGGAAGAGAACGTGATGTTTCCGCTTACCATGTTTACAGATATGTCGAAATCAGAAATGCGCGACAGGGCCAATGAATGCCTCGAACGCGTCAATCTGGAGGACAAAAATCACTTATTGCCATCAGAGACAAGTGGTGGAATGCAAAAGCGGATTGCGATAGCCCGGGCGATCGTGATGAAACCAAAATACCTTTTTTGCGACGAGCCCAACTCCGGCCTCGATCCTCAAACGGCGATCGTCATCGACAACCTCATTTCCGAAATTACCCGTGAAATGGACATTACCACTGTCGTGATTTCACATGACATGAACTCCGTAATTGAAATTGGCGACCACATCATCTTTATTTACAAAGGAAAAAAGTGGTGGGAAGGCAGCAAACATGATATGATTAAAACCACAAATCAGGAAATTATCGATTTCGTGTATGCGTCGGAATTTATGAAAACATTGAAGGATAAACTGGCTTAATACTTTTCTCATTTACATCACAAAAAAACCGCGGACAAATGAATGTCCGCGGTTTTTTTATGTCAATCAATGCAGCTTACTCAATCGTCATTTTTCTTGTTACGCGATCATTGTTGGTAACAAGGCTGTAGGTATAAGTTCCAGCGGGAAGATTGTTGCGTTCAAATGTGTACACATTCGCCGCAAGTGCCACCGACTGACCCAGATTTTTCTGAATGACCAATTTACCGGTGATATCGAAAACTTCCAATCGAACTGGACTGGTTTCGTCAGTCTGATATTGAATGGTGGTTTGGTTGACAAATGGATTTGGGTAGTTCTGGGTTAACTTGATGCCGCTTTCATAAGAAACAACAGATGATGTCTCAGCGTCCTGTGTGCGGAAACGGATCATAGTAGCGATGTCAGTATAACTAAACCATGATGGAGAAGCATCACCCAAATTGATAAAAACACTCGCACCAGATTCCTTGTCATTCGAAAGACCAACAAAGGCGATGGGGCCATCCCCCGCAGGAAGTTCAACCTCGCCCTGATAAATCAAATCTGGTTCGATGAGAAGTGGCGTTGGTAGTTCTATGGAAACCCATATAGGCGTTCCACCCAACGAAATATCAGCTGATTCTATAACGTGTTGGATCTCTTCATCCTCAAACAAACGAGTTACTTGGTTATTCGGACCTTCAGGATCATAAACACTTCCGGTTCTTACGTTCAATAATATCACTTCACCAGGAATTGTAATAGAGTTAGGCGGATTGTTCAAGAGAACAAATTCGAGGTGAGTGATTACCTTATTGGCAACCTCAGGTTCGGTAAACACGAACCGATTTCCGTGAATAGTACCCTCAGCTTCTGGTGCCAGCGGAAGATTGGTTATGGCATTGCGGTCATTTTGAAAGATGGCCGGATCGACATTATCCAGACTTATGCGTGTGGTGCGGGAAGTACCAATATTATTGCCAGGCAATTCATCCTCCTGATCCTGGATGATTCGAAATGTAGCCGTATACGTTCCAGCCGCAGCGGGATACTCCCACGAATCAGGGATTACATTTAAAATTCGCAGGGTATCTGTTGTTCCAGCGGTTAGCGTGAAGCCTTCCGCCGAATAAAAGGTTTGTGAGGTTGAATTCGGTGCGGTAAACACCACTTCCAACTGCACATTTGTCTGATCAGCGACACCATTATTGGTGGCGAGTGCAGTAAAATTGAATGGTCGGGTGATGTATTGAGGTTGATTCCAGTACGAAAATCTTTTCACATATTCAGTATCCTCACCTTCCGCCGGATAATCGAAATAATTGTTCATAAATGTTCGACCGATGGATATTTCATTCGCGGGCGCTGCTATTAAATTGATGTCATCCACCATCATAAAATAATGTGATGGGGTTGAACCTGGTGCAGGATTAGAACCGGCATCAAACCATCTAAAACGCAATTTAAAATTTGAAAGATCAGTGGCATTTATTGTGACCTGTGAAATATCAATGCTTCCCGTACCAACTAAATTTTGATTTCCTGCTGCACCGCTCAGAGTCCAGTAGTTATATAAAAGCCAGGTCGTACCTCCATCTATTGATACATCCACGTTCAATCCATAATCATTACAACACATTCTGAAATCCTGTGCGAATGTGATGTAGACACCCTGACCTTCTGCTGCGGATAAGTCAATGGCCGGTGAAATGAGTGAAGAGGTAATTTCATTCGTTGTCAGGAAGGCTACGCCGGTGTTACCTGGAGTCGTAGCCGTAGAATTCCAACGGTCTGCATCCAACATCATAAAACCATTACTGGCTGTTTCTGAATCTATTACGCCGGTTCCGTAAAAATTTGGAATAAATGCGCCATAAACAGACGCTGCAGGACCGGTCAGCGGCGCTGAGGGATCATAACCATTTGGCATCCCTGTAGGGAATGTGTGAAACCAGAGATTCCCCTGCGCCTCGCCGGTTGTCCAGGCACCATTGGCTCCCTGACCGGCAAAACCATTGGAAAAATCTTCTGAAAAAAAGACCTGATCCGCTCCACTTTTTGCCCTGGTTACATGGGGTGTGGTGATCTGCTCATTTTTCATAAGAACCGTTTGTGCCGCTTTCGTGTTTTTTGCAACATCCTGCGCTGAGAGGTCAGTAGCTACGCAAAGAACTGCGAATGCACTGATTATCGTATACAATTTCTTCATATTTCGAATCCTTTTAAATTTAACAATTGACGAATGTATATATATTCCATAATATCTTTTTATCCAGCATTTAACATATTTCCGGAATCCTTTGAAACCTATAAATGCCAAAAACCCCGGAACAGCTATCTGCTCCGGGGTTTTTGAAAAAATTATTCAGTTGTGATTTACTTCACAATCACCATCTTTCTAACGATGCGCTGATTGCCGATTGTCAAACCATACTGGTAGTTTCCAGCTGCAAGATTCAGATCGAGTTCCATGGACTCCTGAACACCTGCGGGGCGGTCACCCAGGTCTTTCGCATACACGGTTTTTCCATTGATATCTGTGATGGAGAAACGCACATTTTTCGCAGGAACCATCAATTCCCAATCGATACGGGTTGTTCCCATGGTTGGGTTTGGATAGTTTTGACCGAGTTTGAAATCTAGGTCGGTATGGCCTTCAACACCAACGCCCACTGAGCTTCCCAAACGGATCAATGGAATTATACCAGGAAGCGAATACCACGAATTGTCAGAATGGTCATAAAGTGCACCGGCAAGTTCATCTAAATTGGTGGACAACGGTACCCAGGCAATTCCAGGAGCTTCTCCGGCAGGAACGTGAACTTCCGCCTGATATATTTCGCCTGGCGAAAAGGTTTCTGCCTGATCATTGGGGAAAAATGTCGTGATCCAAATAATATTGCCGCCTTGGGAAATTTCGCTTGCTTCCGTTACATAAGTCATGTCATCCTCGCCAAAAAGCAAAGAATGATTAGGATTGTCAACGAACACAGATCCTGTGCGCACATTCAGAGTTAACACCTCATCCGCAAGAGTAGGACCATTGGTGGCATTTACAACGGCGAATTGAACAAAATTAAATTGCTGATCCTGAACCAGGGTGAATCTATTACCCCAGATCACATCATCACCCAATGTAGGATAGTAACTTGACCAGGTATTTCCTATATCATTCGCCATATATTCTGAATTTACAGAGAATGCTTTCGCTGGTGCGACATTATTTCCTGGAGCAGCATCTTCTTCATCCGCACTTACACTAAAAGTTACCGTATAGTTACCCACCAAACCTCCATCAGCAAAGGCTGCCGGCATAACATCCGGAATTGTAACATACTGCGTAACTCCAGCTTCGAAAAAAGGTACAGGGGCAGATGTAAAAACTTCTGGAACTCCATTTGGTCCGGTAAATACAACTTCTAAAACTGTATTCGTTTGGGCTGCACCACCTTGATTTCTCACCTCACCTACAAATGTTAATGGTCGAACCTGACCTACACGGTACGAGCTGTATTCATAATTATCAACTAGTTCAACATCCTGTGCCTCATTGAATGTCGCTCCGATTGCGTCATAAATTACCGGCCAGGCATCATAATAACCTGATAACAAAGCAATATCATTGTCCGGACTTTCCACGATAGAAACATCGTCTATGGCCCAAAACCAACCCCAATTTGCAGTGAAATTGAATTGGATCAGGACAGCACTTTGGCCCCCTGCGACAGTACTAATATCCAGGCGATATTCTTCAGGATTGGCAGTATTAGTATTCCCAAGCAAATCCGTATTTACCGGAAAATTTACCCAACTTGCGCCATTATCCGGACTCACCTGAACAGAGTAGGTTGTAGCATAATTTCTTGTAACTTGCATAAAAACAAGCGTTACCGCAGGGAAATCCGTCAAATCAATAGAATTGGCCAACGTCAGGTTTGCATTTTGAACAGATCCATCTCCTTCAGGATCACCATTAATGAATGCGAATCCATTGGCAGCAGACGGCAACATAATAGGGCTCAGTGCTGGAACCGGGCTCGCATTGACATCAGTAATTATCGACCAATCAAGTGGATTTGGCGTACTTGTATTCGAAAATGTCCAATTTGACGGATTCGAAAAATCGTCATTCCAAACAGTGATACCTTTGGCTTCACTCGATGTGAATGTGACTTTTTCAGATTGGATGTCGTTACCGCCATCTGTTTTTGCCTGCTGAGCAGGTGTTAAATTGGCTGTTTGCGCTATACCAGCGCCTGATGCCAACACTGACATCGTTAAAAGGTAAAGTATTTTTTTCATAAGGTTGATATAAGGTTAATAATTGCAATTCAACGAAAGTATGAAACCTTTTTGAAACATGGGTACTTTAAACTTTGCCATCCTTGGAGTTCAAGCAATAACGATCAGGTTAAAACTTCCTCAGGCCTTCTCCAGGTCAGCCACATTCTCAAAAGCGGACATCGGTGGACAAGAGCAAACCAGGTTGCGATCGCCGTACGCATTGTCCACCCGACCTACAGGAGACCAGTACTTCATCATTCGTGTATAAGACAATGGATAGACAGCCTTCTCCCGCGAATAGCTGTGCTCCCATATATCTGCCGTGGCCTCTGCCGCTGTGTGGGGTGCATTTTTCAATACATTGTCACTGTCGGGATATACCCCGTCCGCAATTTCCCGCACTTCCTGTCTGATCTGTATCATGGCATCACAAAACTTGTCGAGTTCTTCTTTCGATTCACTCTCCGTGGGTTCGATCATCAGGGTTCCGGCTACAGGCCAACTCACGGTGGGTGCATGAAAACCATAGTCGATCAGCCTTTTGGCAATGTCCTGCACCTCTATACCAGCCGATTTAAAAGGCCGGCAGTCAACCACCATTTCGTGTGCCACCGTTTTATTTTTGCCCTGATAGAGAATGTTGTATTCCTTTTCCAACCTCGCTTTGATATAGTTGGCGTTGAGAATGGCGTATCGCGTGGCCTCAGTCATACCCTCACCGCCAAGCATTTTGATATATCCATAAGAAATCAACAGGATAAGGGCACTCCCCCATGGGGCCGCCGACACCGCCGAAATATGGCTCGAACCTCCCACCTCAACCACACTGTGACCGGGCAAAAACGGTACAAGATGTTTCGCAACCCCAATCGGACCCATGCCCGGGCCGCCCCCACCGTGGGGAATGGCAAAGGTTTTATGCAAATTCAAATGGCACACGTCGGCACCGATCATACCCGGATTGGTCAGACCAACCTGCGCATTCATATTTGCGCCATCCATGTAAACCTGACCCCCAAAACTGTGTACGATTTTGTTGATTTCGATGATGCTTTCTTCGTATACACCGTGGGTGGAGGGGTAAGTCACCATCAGACAGGATAGGTTGTCGGCGTGTTTTTCCGCTTTTTTGCGCAGGTCTTCCACGTCGATATTGCCCTGATCATCGCATTGCACAACCACCACGTCCATACCCGCCATTACCGCACTCGCCGGGTTGGTGCCATGGGCACTGCTCGGTATAAGCGAAATTTTCCGGTGTCGATCACCCCGGCTGATGTGGTAATTTCTGATCACCATCAATCCGGCGTACTCGCCCTGCGCACCGCTGTTTGGCTGGAGCGACATGCCAGCAAAACCGGTAACCTCGCACAAGGCGCGTTTCAATTCTTCAAACATCTGCCGGTATCCGGCAGTCTGCGACTCGGGCGCGAAAGGGTGAATATTCGCCCATTCCGGCCAGGTGATTGGCATCAGCTCGCTGGCCGCATTCAGTTTCATCGTACAAGACCCCAGAGAAATCATGCTGTGCGTGAGCGAAATATCCTTGTTTTCCAATCGTTTGATATAGCGCATCAATTCCGTTTCGCTGTGATAGCTATTGAAGGATGGATGCGTCAGATAGGTGCTCTTTCGCTCGAAAAAATCTTTAATAGGCGATTCGGTTTCAGTCGGCGCCTCTTTTTTGCTTTTTACAGCTTCCGCAAAAAGGGCATACAGGTCTCTGAAATCCTGACGGCTCAGGGTTTCATCCAGGCTAATGCCTACATGGCTCGTGTTGTAATACCGCAGATTGATTTCCTTCGCCTGGGCTTTTTCAGCCAATACGACTTTGCTTATCTTTTCAGGCAATTCGACCTGGAGCGTATCGAAAAATACGGAATTGACAATTTTATAACCCAGACTTTGAAGGCCTGCGGCGAGCAGAGCTGTTTTCTGGTGTATGTCCTGCGCGATGGCCTTAATTCCATCGGGACCATGATACACAGCGTACATCGATGCCATGATGGCCAACAATGATTGGGCTGTACAGATATTGGAAGTCGCCTTGTCCCGGCGAATGTGTTGCTCGCGCGTTTGCAAAGCCAACCGATAGGCCGGCTTGCCATGGCTGTCGGTCGATACGCCCACTATTCGTCCGGGGATGTGGCGTTTGAAATGTTCCTTCGTCGCAAAAAACGCGGCGTGCGGTCCTCCAAATCCCATCGGCACACCAAATCGCTGCGAACTGCCCACCACTACATCGGCACCCCATTCGCCCGGAGGCGTGAGCAATGCCAGACTCATCAGATCGGTAGCAACCACCACATGGGTTTGATTTTCGTGGGCTTCATCAACGAATTTCCGGTAGTCAACCACGTTTCCGGTTTCATCCGGATACTGTACGAGGGCACCAAAAACCTTGTCGTTAAATTTAAAAGCCTTGTGGTCACCGATGATTAATTCAATCCCCATCGGAATGGCGCGGGTTTTCAGCACGTCGATCGTTTGCGGAAAGCAGGTGGCAGAAACAAAAAAGATATTGGCATCCCGTTTCACGGCATCTCTTTCGCGCGAAGCGAAAAACATGCCCATCGCCTCAGCAGCAGCCGTCGCCTCATCGAGCAGAGAGGCATTGGCGATTTCCATACCCGTCAGGTCCATCACCATCGTCTGGAAATTGATCAGTGCTTCGAGCCGGCCCTGGGCTATCTCGCTTTGGTAGGGCGTGTAAGAAGTGTACCAGCCCGGATTTTCGAGCACATTGCGCAGTATGGCCGGTGGCACGATGGTGTTGTAATAACCCATCCCGATATACGTTCGGAAACATTTATTTTTACCCGCAAGGGTAGCCAACTCCCGCAAATACCAATGTTCACTCCGGCTTCCGGGAAGATCGAGCGGTTTTTTCAACCGAATTTCCTTTGGTACCGTTTTGTCGATCAGCTCATCCAGTGATTCTACACCGATGGTTTCGAGCATGGTATTCAGGTCGTGATCGCGTGGGCCGATATGTCTTTTGGGAAAATCTCT
>JBGTLS010000602.1:0-2577 GCA_041744015.1 Cryomorpha sp.
GCCACTGCGTTTAATTAAGTACTAAACCGAAATTCAAAAAGGGAGTCATCAGACTCCCCTTACGCGTTATTGTCTCTGCCGGAATGAACCCGGAATAAAAAACCAAAACCTAATCAACCATGATTCAGGACGCAAACGCAAATGCCACAAACGATCATTTCGAGGTAACCTGAAATATGAATTGCTCAGATATATGAACGGGTAGCAATTAATTTTGTTTGACCGTGTTGTTTAAAAAATGTGTCAAAATGTTAATCCTGACAATGAATTTTTAAAATTGGGCAATAAGTTGGATCTGAATGGATGTTGCTAATCTTCTGTCTCTGCTATTTGTGCATCCAGAATGTCTTCCATGATTTTTAACGTGCGTTCATCAATGGAGGCATCTGTTTTGGCCTGCTTTTTCATAAAACGAAACATCGCATTTTTTTTGATTTCATAGGCGATGAAAACGGTATAGTCGGTTCCATTGAAATACTTCTCTTCCCCGATCTTCCGGAGGTCGGCCAGTTGTGTGTTCATGACCTGACGCGTCAAACTTTGAAATTTGTCTGCAACTTCTGCAGCGTTTTCATTTTCGGTCTGACCGAGATATTGATCCGTCACATTTTTCATGGTGGTTCCCACTTGTCCGGCGAGGACATTTTTGGCTTCAATATCTGCCTTGCCCCGCGCGATATTGTCTTTGGCGCTTACACCTTTGCCGGTGCCCCTGAAAAACCGGTTGTTGGATTCATAGGCAGAACCCGAAAAAGGTTCTTTCACTTTATCGCCCATGGGCGAGTTTGACTTGCAGGCGCCCACGAGCAGGGCGGCGATCATCAGAATGAATAAATTGACGCGCATTGTTTTTTGTTTTGGTTTAGCCGTGAATATTA
This sequence comes from Cryomorpha sp., assembly GCA_041744015.1. Taxonomy (GTDB): domain Bacteria; phylum Bacteroidota; class Bacteroidia; order Flavobacteriales_D; family Cryomorphaceae; genus JBBQZU01. Next base: position 879 of record JBGTLS010000602.1, read on the forward strand.
AATTCCATGCCAAAAATACCGAAAGGTATGAATGGGCGGGTGCAATCTCTAACTTTACGCTATGAAATCGGGAGAGGTTACCAAATGGGGACTCGCGCTGAGCGGTGGGGGCGCACGGGGCATTATACACGTAGGCGTGCTTCAGGCCCTTGAAGAAGCAGGCCTCCGGCCGGCATGCATCGCAGGCACGAGTATGGGGGCCATTGTTGGGGGCTTGTATGCCGGTGGCGTGAAGCCTAAAACGATGCTCGACATGTTATCAAAAAAGAGTTGGTACAGCATGTTTGGACTCAAGGCAAGTTTCAGCGGACTGCTCAAAATGACCTATCTGCAAACGGTATTGGAAGACCTGTTGACGGATGATTTTAAAGAATTGGAGATGCCATTTTTTGTCGGCACCACCAACCTGACCAAACGCACTTACGAAGTGTTTTCGTCCGGAAGTCTCCATCAGGCCATCATGGCCTCCGCCAGTATCCCGGTAATTTTTGCTCCCATCGCAATCGGCGAGAGTAAATATGTGGATGGGGGCGTGTTTAACAATATGCCTTCAGCAGCATGCAAAGACCTTTGTGATAAGATACTGGGTGTGGATGTAAACAATGTGGGCTCCGGAGGTCACGTAGACAATATGAAATCCATTGCGATGGAAATTTTCAATATCATGGTTTACAACAGTTCCAAAGAGGGCCTGCAGGGATGTGATGCCATAATCCGGCCCGACCTCGGCCACCGGTTTGATATGTTGGACTTTTCAAAGAATATCGAATTGTACCAGATAGGTTATGACTCCTGTAAAACATGGATCGAAACACTTCACAATCAGGAGGTATCACTTACTTAGCTTGCGGGAAGTTCCACTTGTTTATCTTCTACAAACGTTGCAATTTCCGGCTTGACATGAATTTCTTTCATGTTCCATATAAATCCGACGGCTACCAGAATTGAAATTCCTCCCATCACATACCACAACAGGGTGAATCCTGAATAGCTAATCAGGAAAGTTCCCAGTGCCGGTGCGATAATGAAAGCCACGCTATAAGCCATGCCATACACCCCCATGTATTTACCCCGGACAGTAACATGCGCCCGGTTGGCTGTATAGGAAGTGAGATAAGGCATAACGAGAATTTCAGCAACACTCAAAATCAACATACTTAAAAGCAGAATGAATATGCCTTCAGTCACATTAAAAAGCAAGTAGGCAGCCCCGGAAAGTATTGTACCGATGGCGACGATACTCCTGAGTGAATATTTCTCACCGAGGGCATATACCAACGGCATTTCCACAAGAAATACAATGAATCCGTTGAGGCCAATGAGCCATCCAATAGCTGATTCGGAAAGTCCGTAACCCTCCCTGTAATATAGCGGCAGGGTATTGAAGAGTTGGAAAAATACAATACCAAAACCCGCAGTGAGACAGGCAAAAGCCAGGTATGAAACATCGCGAAAAGGTGATTTCGCTTTTACGATTGAAGGAGCAGGAACTATTGGTTGATCTTTCACAGGATTGCGGGGTTTCTTTTTGTAGAAATAGGCTGCAAATACGAGTCCCGCCGCAATGCAGGTGAAACCATCCACATAAAAGAGCCACTTGTAATTGATAGCGGCCAGCAATCCGCCTACTACCGGACCTATAGAAAACCCAAGGTTGACGGCCATCCGGTTCAGGGAATAGGCTCTTGTAATGTTCTCT
>JBGTLS010000603.1:0-11039 GCA_041744015.1 Cryomorpha sp.
CACCAATTATTACATCACTCTTCCCAAAGACAATATCGAAACGGCGTTTTGGCTGGAATCCGACCGGATGTTGAGTCTGGCGTTTACACCCGAAAGTCTGGAAGTGCAGCGAAAAGTGGTGGTGGAAGAATTCCGGCAGCAATATCTCAACCAACCATACGGTGATCTGTGGTTGCATCTGAGGCCGCTGGCTTTTAAAAAACACCCCTATCAATGGCCTACGATCGGGAAAGAAATAGCCCACATTGAAGAGGCCACTTTGACTGACGTAAAAGATTTTTTCAGCCGGCATTACCACCCTGCGAATGCCATTATCTCGGTGGGTGGCAATGTCGATCCGGAGCAGGTTTTCGATCGTGTAAATCACTGGTTTGGAAATATTCCGAAACGGGAAAAAATTGCGAGAAATTTACCGGCGGAGCCACGGCAAACGGAACACCGCTTGCTTACCCTCACCCGAGTTGTACCCCAGGATACCCTGCACATGGTATGGCATATGCCAGGTCGCACGGATGCTGATTATCACGCCGCGGATATGTTGTCCGACATTTTGTCGCTTGGAAATTCCGCCCGACTTACCCAGGCACTCGTGAAGCAAAACCCCGCCTTTACCTCTTTGAACATGTATGTGCTTGGCAGTCGCGATCCTGGTTTGATGGTCTGTTCGGGCATGCTGAGCAAAGGCGTATCGCACGAAGAGGCGAGAAATCTGGTTTTGATGGAAATTGAAAAATTACTGAAAGATGGTCCTACAGAAAGGGAACTTGAAAAAGTGAAAAACCGGTTTGAAATGAACCACATCCTGCCGGAAACGAGTGTGCTGTCGAAAACCATGAATCTGGCCTTCAACGAATGGCTGGGAGACGCCAACGGAATCAATACTGTTTTGGACGAGTACCGCAAGTTGACCGCCAATGATGTGGTTCGGGTGGGGAAAAAAATATTGGAAATGACGAATATGAGTGAATTGCGCTATGAAAGAAAAAAGCATTGATATGAGTCTCGATAGAAACATTGCACCCACCGCAACAAAGCCCGGGGAATTGTCATCCATTGACCTCACGCCCATATATCATTTCGGTTCCATGCCGTTCTATGGTATTGAAGGGGGCGATGAAGATCTTATCCGGATTGAATTTGTTTTCAGAGCAGGCACGCTTTACGAGCGGAAAAATCTCGTGGCCTCTACCTGCAACGCCATGCTCAAAGAGGGGACCGCAGGTTATACGAGTGCGGAAATTTCGGAAACACTTGATTTTTATGGTGCTTCGCTGGTTCATGAGGTGAGCAAGGACCGGGCAACCGTGTACATTGTTTGTTTGTCAAAACATCTGGAAGCCGTCCTGCCCATTTTTACAGAGATTCTGACACAGCCCATATTTGACGAAAGTGAACTTGCCATTTTCAAAAGGCGTTCGCGGAGTCGTTTGGAAGTAAATCTTCAAAAGGTCGAATTTCAATGTCGTCTGCTTTTCAGTGCATCCATATTTAAAAACACACCTTATGTTGATCATTTTGCTCCCGGGGACTTTGACCTTTTCGGGCAGGGTGATGTTTTGCAGTTTTTTGTGGAAAATTACCGATTGGAAAATGCCTTTTGCATTCTCAGCGGCAAGAACATCAGGGCGGCTGGAGAACTGATGGTTTCTGCGCTTGGCATGGCGGTGAGTCCTCCCTCGACTTCCCATATCCCCGGGCCTGAAGTTATCTGGGATTATGACAAAAGCGAAAATCTTGTAAATAAGGAGGGTTATATTCAATCGGCCATCCGGATGGGATTGCCCATGCCCGGCTATAAAGATAAAGATTATCCCGCTCTGTATGTGTTGAATACTGCACTGGGTGGGTATTTCGGCAGCCGCTTAATGCAAAATGTCCGTGAGGAAAAGGGGTATACTTACGGCATCAATTCGGGCATTAATGTGATGGAGCAGGCCGCTTATCTGGCCATCAGCACCCAGGTGGGTTCCGATCATACCGATGCCACCATTTCCGAAATCAGGAAGGAAATCACGCGTTTGCGCGATGAAAGCATAAGTGAGGAAGAGTTTCAGCGAATTCAATTCTACGTTGCTGGAAATTTGCTCCAACGGATGGATGGCACTTTTGAATTGGTAGGTAGAATGAAAACCCTGATCACAATGGGATTGGAGCCCGATCATTACCCAAAATTCATAAATTGTATATTTGCATTAAAGCCCGAGGAACTGAAAGTCATTGCCAATAAATATTTTAAGGCTGATCGGTTTTCGCTGGCAGTAATTGGAACATGGTGAGGTGTACAACATCCTTGCCGGAAACGGCGTCAAATAATTCCTGACGATGAGCGTTAGCTCTTAACGACGGGTGAGTGGTTATGAATAGTTTACTGGACAAGGGATGTGTGAAATTTTTATCAACCATGATCTTATGGTTGGTTGCTCCGGCTTGTGAGGCTCAGCCTTTTCCTCCTACTAATTTTTGTGTTGGGGTAAATGCGGCGGGATTTATTGAACTCACCTGGCAGGTTCCGACCAATCCCGATCCCGGGTTGAATTATCAGATTTTCCGTAATTCGGGTACTGGATTCGTTCAAATCGATGTAATTGGTCCTTTTAACACTACGAGTTATACAGATTTCGTCGCTGCCACAAATACAATTCACACCTACTATGTGCAAAGTCTGGTAAATGGACAAAGTTCAGCTCCCACCATCTCACTTTCAAACATTGTAGTCAATCTCAATGCATCTGTATCATCGGTTGCTCAATTGAGTTGGAACAGTCCCTATCAACAAAATCCCGCCACAGGTGCTTTCGATATATTGCGTAAGGTGGCAGCCGGACCATTTGAAGAGTTGATCACTCTGCCATTGACCAGCACTTCTTTTAATGATACCTTATATGGATTTTGCGATGATGTCATCATTTCGTATCAGGTAATTTACCACAGTACAGACTGTACGATGAGCTCGAATATTGTAGAAAACGAATTTCAGGATACCCAGGCTCCCCCACAGCCGGTAATTGAAACCGCCACCGTAGATATCAACACCGGGGATATTATTTTGTACTGGTACCCGGTGAATGTTCCTGATTTGGCTTTTTACCGTGTTCAGGACATTGACTTTATTGCTCAGCAGTTTATCAATGTGGGGACGATCAATGCCGGGGGACTTTCTGAGTTTGTCTATGAAGGTGCAGGCAATTCTGCAACTACGTTGGGGGTTATCGCATTTGATCAATGCGGAAATGAGGCTTCTTTTGGCGTCGCAGCCACCACCATGTTTGCAGATGCATCGTATACGGAATGCGATCTGGATGCCATGATATCATGGACGCCCTATCAGGGTTGGAGCGAAGGCATAGAAAAATATGAGATTCGCGCCCAGGTGGACGGTTCTGAAGATGTTGCTTTTGGAGAAGTAGCAGGTGGTGTTACTTTTTTCATGGCCACCGTGGAACCCAACAGGGAATATTGTTTTTATGTAGAAGCACATTCCAATGGAAACCAACGCGTGTCGCACTCCAATCTGGCCTGTTTAAATACAACTTATCCTGTGGTAAGCACGGTAAACTATATTTCAAACGTTACCGTGTTGGACCAGAATACCATCGAAGTCAATCTGCTTCAGGATTTGAATGCCCAGGGAACTACTTACAAGTTGTTTCGCTCGAGATCGGGATCACCATTTGTTTCCCTTGGCACATTTGATCAATCACCGAATCCGGTGCTCACGTATATCGATAATGACGTGGATCCGCGCAACCTGGTGTATCAATACAAATGGGAGGCTTACGACGGTTGTGGAGCGCTTATTTCCACATCAAATATCAGTCAGAACATTGTTTTGTCAGGTTTGGCAGATTCGCGCGAATTGCGGAATTTTCTCAACTGGAATGCATATATCGGTTGGGATGGACAGGTGCAGCAATACGAGATTTGGCGAATGCTGGGCAGTGAAGACGAGCTCACACCATTTGCAAATGTTTCAGCCGGAGTCCTCGTATTTGTCGATGATGCTGAACAATATCGCTTTGATGAAGGTGAATTTTGTTATCAGATCAGAGCCCTGGAAAATAACAATAGCTTCGGTCAGGGCGCAACCTCCCTTTCAAATAGCGTCTGCGTAACGCAGGATCCCGTGATGTGGATTCCCAGCGCCATCATTTTAAATGGCTTGGCTGAAAATCAGGTTTTTAAACCTGTTGCCGGGTTTATCGATTTCGACTCTTTTCGAATGGAGATAATCAATAAATGGGGTGAAAAAATATTCAGTTCCGATGATATTGAGCAGGGATGGGATGGCACGTATAAAGGCAATGAGGTGCGGGAAGATTTCTATCAATACATCATTACATACCGGGATGGAAGCGGGAAACCATATGTGGAGAGAGATATATTATACGTATTGAAACATCCGGAAAATCAATAGTATTTAGATGACAGGCTCCTTCGTAATTGCTGAAAATACGTACCAAATATTCCTTACTTTTGCGGGAATTTATTGAGAAAAAATACCAGATCGTACCATGTCTCTGAATTCCTCTAAAATACTCGGTGAAGGACTCACCTACGACGACGTCCTTCTTGTGCCTGCTTATTCAGAGGTGCTGCCAAAAGAAGTCGATATTCGTTCCAGATTTTCCCGAAATATTGTGTTGAATACCCCAATCGTATCGGCGGCGATGGATACAGTGACCGATGCCAATCTGGCCATCGCCATGGCCCAGCAGGGGGGTATAGGGGTGATTCACAAGAATATGGGTATTGATGCCCAATCGAAAGAAGTGCGAAAAGTAAAACGCTCAGAGAGCGGGATGATTCAGGATCCAATCACCCTTATTCGCACAGCCCGTGTGGGAGATGCCCTGCAAATCATGTCAGAACACGGCATAGGTGGCATACCCGTAATCGATGAAAACCGCAAACTGGTCGGGATTGTTACCAACCGCGATCTGCGTTTTCAGAAAGAGATGTCGAGGCCGGTGAGCGACATCATGACCAAAGAAAACCTGGTAACCGCCAACGAGGGGACCACCCTGAGTCAGGCGGAAATTATACTCCAGGATTACAAAATAGAAAAACTTCCGGTTGTCGACGGTGATTACAAGCTGGTCGGGCTGATCACTTACCGTGATATTATTAAGATTCGCCAGCATCCCAATAGTTGTAAAGACAAATTTGGCCGCCTCCGGGTCGCCGCGGCTATTGGAGTCACTCCCGATGCGCTCGAACGCGCCGAAGCCCTCGTAACAGCCGGTGTCGATGCCATCGTAATCGATACGGCACATGGCCATACCAAAGGGGTGGTAAAAATTCTCGAGCAGGTAAAAAACGCCTTTCCCGACATTGATATCGTTGTGGGCAATATTGCCACCGCCGAGGGAGCCCGATACCTGGCTGATGCTGGAGCGGACGGCATCAAAGTGGGAATCGGGCCGGGATCGATTTGTACTACACGCGTTGTGGCAGGCGTAGGTGTACCTCAGTTAAGTGCTATAATGGATGCCGCATCTGCCCTCACAGGCACAGGGGTTCCATTGATTGCTGATGGAGGGGTCCGTTATACCGGGGATGTTGTAAAAGCCATTGCGGCCGGTGCAAGTTCCATCATGTTGGGCTCTATGTTTGCCGGTGTGGAAGAATCACCCGGAGAAACAATTATATATGAAGGTCGGAAGTTTAAGGCATACCGCGGTATGGGTTCTATCGAGGCCATGCAAAAAGGTTCGGGCGACCGTTATTTTCAGGACGCCCAATCGGATTTGAGCAAGCTGGTGCCTGAAGGTATTTCCGGAAGGGTGCCCTACAAAGGAACGCTTGCCGAAGTGATGTATCAAATAATCGGCGGACTTCGTGCTGGCATGGGATATTGTGGTGCAGCTACTATAGAAGATCTCGGCGACGCGAGTTTTATGCGCATTACGCATGCCGGTATTCGAGAAAGCCATCCCCACGATGTATACATTACCCGTGAGGCACCAAATTACAGTTTCAAATAATTTCAGTTTAAATACAGACAACCAATAAACCAATTGCGATGAATAAAACACTGATTTTTGCCTTTATTGCCACGCTAACAATGCAGGTTTCTGCGCAAAATGTCAATGATCCCGTCTTGCTGAAAATAGACGACAAAGAAATTACCAAAGGGGAATTCGAAGCGATTTATAAAAAGAACAACCGTGACAGCGCTATCACGCAAGCGGACCTGGATGAATATCTGGAGTTGTTCATCAACTTTAAGTTGAAAGTGCTTGAAGCAGAAAAAATGGGACGCGACACGCTTGACCAGTTCAAGAGAGAACTAGCTGGTTACCGCGATCAATTGGCACGTCCGTACCTGGTTGACAAATCAATCACCGATTCACTGCTTCGCGAGGCACACGACAGAATGCAATCGGAAATTCGCGCCTCGCATATCCTGATCAACATACCTCCTGACCCATCACCGGAAGATACGGCAGCGGCTTATAAAAAAATCATGGATATTAAATCCAAACTTTCTAAGAACAAGGAAAATTTTGAAGCGCTCGCCAGAGAGCTTTCAGAAGATCCGAGCGCGAAAACCAATGGGGGTGACCTGGGATATTTCACATCCCTTCAAATGGTTTATCCTTTTGAAACCATGGTCTACAATACACCTGTTGGTGAAATCGGCGGGCCGGTGCGCACGCAGTTCGGTTATCACCTCGTGAAAGTGGTTGACAAGCGGAAAGCGCGTGGTCAGGTGAGTGTGGCTCACATCATGATTCGCGCTGACAAGGATGATCCGGAAGAGGTGGCTGAAAGTTTGAAAAAGCGAATTGATGAGGTGTATTCCCGCATTCAGTATGGCGAAGATTTTGGCGATTTGGCTCAGAAGTTTTCAGATGACAGAAGTTCAGCTGTGAAAAATGGTGAGCTACCGACATTTGGAACAGGTAAAATGGTATCCGAATTTGAAGAAGCAGCTTTTGCACTTGAAAATCCGGGTGACGTCAGTGAACCTGTACTCTCTCCCTATGGGTGGCACGTCATAAAGCTGATTGCCAAAGTACCAGTAAACTCTTTTGAAGAGATGGAAAAAGATCTCAGGAATAAAATTTCAAGAGATGCCCGCTCGAATATAACCAGAGATACATTTATCGCCAAGCGTAAAGCGGAGTATGGGTTTAAAGAAGATGCAAAAGTATTAAAGGCCTTTTATAAGGAAATAGACACGACCTACTATACCGGTGATTGGATTCCTTCCGACAAGGTTCTTTCATCTTCCAAACCCCTGTTTACACTCAATGGAGAAAAATATACGGACGGAGATTTTGCCAATTACTTGTACACCAATATGCGTCCAACTGCCAACCGCGGTTCAATCGAGACCACAGTAAATGAGAATTACAAAAATTTTGTATCCAGTTCGATCATGTCATACGAAGACAGTCAACTCGAAAGCAAACATCCCGAATTCAGGGCGCTAATGAATGAGTACAGAGATGGGATTTTGCTTTTTGACCTGACCGATGAAAAAGTTTGGTCTAAAGCTGTAAAAGACAGTGCGGGATTGGCTGATTTCTACGAAGCCAATAAAACAGACTTTATGTGGAAGGAGCGCGCCGGATACGATATTTATACGGTAGAGGACGAAGCTACCGGTAAGAGTGTGATTAAAATGCTGAAAAAGAAAAAAAATCAGGATGAAATTCGCGCCGCTTTGAATAACCAGAGTGCTTTGAAAGTAAGCATTGAGAGTGGTTTGAAAGAAAAGTCAGAAGTGCCTGTACTCGAAAAAGTAACCTGGACACCTGGCGTATCAGATGTTGTCAACATTGAGGGTCAATTGAAAGTGGTTCATATCAAGGAAATTCGTCAGGCTCAACCAAAAGATTTCAATGAAGCCCGGGGATTGATCACTGCAGCTTATCAAAACCATCTTGAGAAGTTGTGGATAGAATCTCTGCGTGCGGAACACAAAGTGGATGTAAACAAGCAGGTTTTGTACACCATTCAATGACCTCCATTTCTTGAAAATCCTGAATATTCAAAGAAAACATCGTTATAGTTCTCTGGTCGCTGTCATCTTGATAACGGTCGTAATGTTTGGGTGTAAGCGGGATTCAGAGGATGACGACCCGATATTGGTTCGGGTTTATGATTTCAAATTTTACAAATCTGATCTGGAGGCAAAAATGCCTTCCTATTATACCGAAGCTGATTCAGCCCGACTGGCATCTCAGATTGTAAACAATTGGATCCGCGATAAATCACTGTTGTGGATGGCAGATCAAAATTTGCCTGATGAGCAAAAAGATGTCGAGAAACAACTGGAGGAATATCGAAACAGTCTGGTTGTTTATGCTTACGAGCGGGCTTTGGTTGGTCAAAAGCTGGATACATTGATTTCCGAAGAAGAAATGCAGCGATACTATTCTGAGAATATCCAGAACTTCAAGTTGCGAAGTTATATTCTCAAGCTTCGATATGTTCGACTGAATAAAGAGGCTCCGCGGCAGGAAAGGCTCGAAAGCTGGTTTCTGAGCGATAAGGAGGCGGATTTTGAAAAGCTGTACGATTATTGTCAGAAGTATGCCGAAAATTACATTTTGGAGGAAAACAGCTGGTTGTATCTGGAAGATATTTTAAAGGAAATACCCATTCCCACCAATGATTTGGACGCTTTTCTCAAACATAACAAACATTACATTTTCGAATCGGGCAATTATAAATACTATGTTCGTTTCTTTGACTACAGATTGAAAGATGATACGGCTCCTCTGGCTCTTGAGCGAAAAAAGGTAAGAGATTTGATCATCAACAAGCGAAAGGCCGAGCTGATTCTCAAAATGCGGGAAGATGTGGTGAAGGACGCATATGCCGACAACAAAATTCAAATATACACGCCATGAAAAAATATACAGGTCTTCTCGTTTTATTATGCTCGGGCGCACAATTGCTCATAGCTCAGCCGAAGATCATCGATGAAATTGTAGCAGTGGTGGGAAATGAAATTATTCTGCATAGCGATATTCAGATTCAAAAAAACCAGATCAAAGCGCAGGGTTATGGTGGGGATATTACGGACTGCGAAGTGCTGGAAGAAATTCTCTTCGAAAAACTTCTGCTCAATCAGGCCAAAGTAGATTCAATCGAGGTTTCAGACGAAATGGTCTATGCGGAATTGGAAAAACGAATCACTGTTTTTATCCGACAGATAGGCAGCGAAAAAGCTTTGGAAGAATATTATGGAAAATCAATAGGAGAAATCCGGGACGAATTTTTTGAGGTCTTGAAAGATCAGTTGCTCGTGCAGCGTATGGAAGGCGAAATTTCTGCCGACATGAATATTACGCCGAGTGATGTTCAAAATTTTTATGGCTCCATACCGCCGGATAGCCTTCCATTTATCAGCGCTTCTGTTGAAATGGCCATGGTAGCCAAATATCCCAAACCCACTGCCGAGGAAACTGATCGTGTGCGTCAGCGTCTCCGTGAATTCAAAGAAATGGCTGAAACCGGAAAGGAAGAATTTCAAACACTGGCCGTACTCTACAGCGAAGACCCGGGTTCTTCCACCAAAGGAGGAGCGCTGGGGATGAAACCCAGGGGCACCTGGGTGCCACAATTCGATGCAGTGGCATTTGGACTTGCTGAAGGTGAAATATCCGCTCCGTTTAAAACCGATTATGGTTTTCATATCATGCATATGGTTGAACGCCGGGGAGAAATGTACAATGCCAATCACATCCTGCTGGTTCCTAAAACGTCCTCCACACAATTGAATGAAGCAAAAATTGAATTGGACAACATCCGGAAGTTGATTGTAAGTGATTCCATTTCATTTGCTTTGGCGGCAAATAAATTTTCGGATGACGAAAGATCGAAAAATCAGAATGGTGCCATGGTCAACCCGGCAACCGGAAGCACCGTTTACCAAATGGATGAGCTTGACCCGGCCCTGTTTCTAACCATTGATACGCTGGAAATTGGCGATGTCTCCAAATCTGTGTTTTTTCAGAGTCCGAACCGCGAAAAGGGATACAGACTTGTGAAACTCGTTTCGCGCACAGAACCTCACCGCGCCAACCTTACAGACGACTATCAGCAACTTCAGGCCATGACGCAGGAAAAGTTCAGAGCTTCGCAAATGGATTCCTGGATGCGCGATCGCATTCGGGAAACATACATTAAAATAAACAAGGATTTCATTGGCTGTGAGTTTGGGTACCCATGGGTGGAAGAAAGGGCAAACGCTGAATAGTCACGGATAACACAGATTTAAAAAAGAGAAATGAGCGACGTAGAATCGATCAAAAAACTGACAGAAAAATATGCTGCCATGCGCAGCGAGATCGGAAAAGTGATTATCGGACAAAAAGAGGTGGTGGATCAACTCCTCATTTCTATCTTCAGTGGCGGTCATTGCCTGCTAGTAGGTGTGCCGGGTCTGGCCAAAACACTTCTGGTGAATTCCATAGCAAAGACGTTGGGTCTTACTTTCAACAGAATTCAGTTTACCCCCGATTTGATGCCGAGCGATATTATTGGATCGGAAATTCTCGGTGAAGACCGGCATTTCAAATTTGTAAAGGGTCCCCTGTTTGCCAATGTTATTCTCGCGGATGAGATCAACAGAACACCACCAAAAACCCAGGCAGCGCTGCTCGAGGCGATGCAGGAAAAGATGGTCACCACAGCTGGCCAGAGCTTCACACTTCCGGCTCCGTTTTTTGTACTGGCCACCCAAAATCCGATTGAGCAGGAGGGGACCTACCCGCTACCGGAAGCCCAACTGGACAGGTTCATGTTTAATATCTGGGTGGATTATCCCAGTTTTAAAGAAGAAGTTGATGTTGTAAAATCTACTACCTCCGATATTAAAAATCAAATTTCTCAGGTGATTACTTCCGAAGAAATCATGCACTTTCAACAATTGGTTCGAAAAATTCCGGTTCCGGACAATGTGGTGGAATACGCTGTTACCGTTTCTTCTAAAACGCGACCAAACACGGCCCTTGCATCAAAAGAAACCAACCAATATCTCAGTTGGGGTGCTGGTCCACGTGCATCACAGTTTCTCATAG
>JBGTLS010000604.1:0-7066 GCA_041744015.1 Cryomorpha sp.
GGCCGAGCAATGCATCGGCAAAACGTTCTTGTAAGTAGGAAGGAGGAAATTCAGCGTGCTGAAAATGCCTTTTTTGATTTCGCCTGTGTATCCCGTGCCACCTACGATAGCCATCTTTCGGGTGAAATTGATGATTGCGAAATTGGCCTGACGCGTGCCATCAATGGCCGGATCGGCTTTGAATCCCGGTGCACAAACCACAGTCCATTCCGGTGTGGCTTTTTCGATCTCATCCTTGGTAAGGCGGAGAAACATGTTGTCTGCAAACAAGTTGCTCCAGGGCAATTCTGTCACCACACGCAAAGGCATGCGGTAGGCGTCGTGATCGCATACGGCTGCATCTTTTACATAAACATCGCGGCCGGTGAGGTACGCGCACATTCTGTTGTACAAGGCGTCGAACTTATCTGCGTCAAATCTGATATTGATATCACCCCACCACACTGTTTCGCGGGTTATTTCGTCTTCTACAATGAAGCGGTCTTTGGGTGATCTTCCGGTAAATTCTCCCGTATCAATTGCAAGCGCTCCGGTGTCGGATAATTCACCCAATCCCTGAAGAATTGTTTCTTCAACCAGCTCAGCTGGTGTGAGGTTCCAGAACGCATTTTCAATATGTCCAAGGCCTATCTTTTCGAGGTTATGGTCTTCGGGTATTTTGCCGTAATGATTCATTCTAACGTAGGTTTAATTTTCAATTGGAAGGCCAAAGTTAAGCCTTTTCAAAATGGTATGCACGGCAGTCAACTTGAAATTCATTCTCAAATTTATCATTTAAAGAACTGAACATAAGTACATTATATTAAATTTTGGATTTAGAATCAAAGTGTGTTTTGAACACTTTTAGTGCGTATCAGCGCCACACCCAAAACGATCCATCCGGTTATAAACATCAGTCCTCCAAGGGGTGTGACGGGCCCCAACATTCTGGCAAAATCTTCAATTCCCAGCAAAAAACGGAGGTTCAGCAAATAGATAGAAAAACTAAAAAACACGATGCCTACGAGGAAAAACCAGGAAACCCATTTGCGGATACGCACAGTCAAATAAGGAGCGGGAATAAGCTGAACCAAAATAATTCCAAACGAATGCCATACGTGATACCGAACGCCGGTTTCAAAAGATCCTAATTGCATCTGATTGAGCACCATGGTGAGGGCATGCGCACCAAGGGCACCTAGAATGACCGCGAGCGCCAGCGAAAATGAGGCGACAATAAGAAATCCTTTGTTCATCCGATTTAGATTTTCAGTTTTTCGAGTAGCCGGGTAGTTTTGTCCACCACCTGCTCGGGCACAGATCGCATCTTCTCCGGATCAAAAGTTTCGCCGGTAAGTTGCTCGAATAATTCGATGTACCTTTTACTGATAGTTTCCACCCATTCATCGCTCATGTCGGGAATTCTTTGTCCGGGTTCTCCCTGAAAATCGTTTTCGATCAACCATTCACGCACAAATTCTTTTGAAAGCTGGCGTTGGGGAAGACCCTGCGCCTGACGTTCGCTGTACCCATCTGCATAGAAATAACGGGACGAATCCGGCGTGTGCACTTCGTCGATGAGCATGATTTTGCCATCGCGGGTGCCGAATTCGTATTTGGTATCAACCAGAATTAGCCCGCGGGCTGCAGCCATTTCAGTACCCCGCTGAAACAAGGCGCGGGTGTACTTTTCCAAAAGCGCGTAATCTGCTTCAGAAAGAATTTCCTTTTCCAGAATTTCTTCTCTTGAGATATCCTCATCGTGACCTTTGTCGGACTTGACGGCGGGCGTAATGATTGGTTCAGGAAACTTGTCGTGTTCTTTCATGGCTTCCGGCAAAGTCACTCCGCACAAGGTCCTCAATCCGGACTCATACGTACGCCAGGCATGACCGGTGAGATATCCCCGAATCACCATTTCAATGCGTATTGGTTCGCAGCGATAACCTACCGATGCCCGCGCGGCAGGAGAATCGATAAACCAATTGGGACAAATATCCGCCGTGGCTCTTAGTGCCTGAGCTGCGATGGTATTGAGTATACTACCTTTGTATGGTATGCCTGCCGGCAAAATATGGTCGAATGCCGAAATTCTGTCGGTCGCCACAACCACGATCATGTCGTCCCCCACATAATATACGTCTCTTACTTTGCCGAAATATTTACCCGTTTGTCCGGGAAAATCGAAATAGGTTTCTAAAAGGGTATCCATTACTGATCGTTTGGTTGGTTTTCTTCAAAGGCTTTGATAATGGCTTTGACAAGGGGATGGCGGATTACATCTTTCTCATTTAGATGCACAAATCCGATTCCTTTTACACCGTCGAGAAACTGCACTGACCGGCCGAGGCCACTCTGTTGTTTTTTGGGAAGATCTATCTGAGTAAGGTCGCCAGTGATGACAAATTTTGCCGTTTGTCCCATACGGGTAAGAAACATTTTGAGCTGGGAGGTGGTGGCATTTTGCGCCTCATCCAAAATCACAAAGGCTTTGTCGAGCGTGCGACCGCGCATATAAGCAAGCGGCGCAATCTGAATGGTGCCGGCCTCCAAATATTCCTTGAGTCGCTCAGGTGGAATCATATCTCGAAGGGCATCATAAAGCGGTTGCAAATAGGGATCGAGTTTGTCTTTCAAATCCCCAGGCAAAAATCCGAGATTTTCTCCGGCTTCCACGGCCGGTCGGGTGAGTATAATTTTGCGCACCTCTTTGTTCTTGAGTGCACGTACTGCAAGGGCTACAGCCGTATACGTTTTACCTGTTCCGGCCGGTCCGATGGCAAAAACCATGTCGTTGTTATTGCATGATTCCACCATTCTGCGCTGGTTTACGGTGCGGGCTTTCACCTGCAGGCCGTTATTCCCGTGCACAAGGATGTCATCGCCGCCCTGATTTTCCATCAGTTCCCTGCCGTTTTCTTCCAGAAGACGCTCGATATTGTTCTCGGTCAGCCTGTTGTACTTGGCAAGGTGATCCATGAAAAGCTGGACTTTGCCCTCAAAATGATCGAGTGATTCTTCCTCCCCAATGGCTTTGATCATGTTGCCTCTGGCGATTAGCTTCAGTTTGGGAAAATGCTGGCTGATGAATTGAAATTTTTTGTTGTTGATACCGAGAAACTCTCTGGGGTCAACCGATTCGATAGAAATAATGCGTTCGTTCAATAGCTCTTTTATATGGTGGTTTACATAGCGTGCCCGCAATTAAAATACGTACTTTTGACATACCAAAATAACGTAAAATCTACCACACCTCGTCCCTAAAAGTTGCTTAAAATTACACATGCCAATCATCACGCTTACTTCTGATCTGGGCACGAAAGACTATTACCTTGCGGCAGTTAAAGCGGTCGCTTTAAAACTAATCCCCGATGTGCAACTCATCGATATTTCCCACCACATTCCCCCGTTTGATATTGCCAAGGCGGCATTTGTGTTAAAAAATGTATGGCGCGAATTCCCAGAGGGAACCATTCACATCATCGGAGTTGACAACCATTGGAGCCGCGACACACCATATGCAGTGGTGGAAAAAGAGGGACATTATTTCATCGGTTCCGATAATGGCACTTTCGCCTTGCTTTTTGATGGCGAACAGGCCGATCAGGTATACACCATTCAGCTTGTCGGTGACGAGGATATGGGATTTGCGCTGAAGAACATTTTTATACCTGCTGCCGCTAAAATTGCTGGTGGACGTACCCCATCTACGCTTGGCGTGGCTCTGGAATCTTATAAACACCGACAGTCAATCAATCCGGTGGTCGAACACGACAACATCCGGGGAACCGTGATTTATGTGGATGCTTACGGAAATGTCATTACCAATATTACGAGAAGTCTTTTTGAAAAGGAAGTGGGAAACCGCAGTTTCAATATTGTAGTGCGCAGGGGAGATTTTGATCTGGACCGGATATGCCGGGCCTATGGCGAAGTTCCGGAAGGTGAGAAAGTGGCGCTGTTTACAAGTTCCGGATTTTTGGAAATTGCGATCAATCGCGGGGTGGAAGGTTCCGGTGGTGGAGCAACAGATTTGCTCGGCATCCGTGAAAACGACATCGTGCGCATAGAAATCAACGACTAAATCTAAGCCCGATTCCAAATCTCCCAGCTCTTCAAGGCCTGGAGATGCAACATGGTGAGTCCGTTTGTCACTACAGCGCCCCGCGCTTTTCCAGCTTTCATAAAAGCTGTTTCTGCCGGATTGTACACCAGGTCGTAGAGGAGGTGATCAGGTGTAAGGTATTGGTAAGGCAACTGAGGGAGGTCGTCTAAATTGGGGAAAGTTCCGAGCGGCGTGGTATTGACGATAAGTCGAAATGCCTTCATCGCCTGTTCATTCAAATCGTCGTAGTGCACTTCATTTTCCCCGGAAGGGGAGCGGCTCACCAAAAGAACCTCGATGCCCAAACTGCGCAGAGCATAATCCACTGCGCGTGAAGCTCCGCCTGTGCCCAGTATCAATGCGTGCTCCATGCCATGAGCGAGAAAGGGTTTGATGCTGTCGCGAAATCCATGTACATCGGTATTATATCCTTTGAGTTTTCCGTTGGTAATTCTAATGGTATTCACGGCTCCGATTTGCGCAGCTTCCGGGTCTATTTCATCCAATTCGTTTATTATAGTTTCTTTAAAAGGGATGGTCACATTGAGGCCCACCAGATTAGAATTGGCCGCAATTAATGGCCGCAGGAGTGATACATTGGGAATTTCGTATAGTTTATACTCCGCTTCTATCCCTTTTTCGGCAAACAATTGATTGAAGAAACCCTGAGAAAAGGAATGGGACAATGATCTCCCTATCAGGCCAAAGGTGTTCATTTATACTTTTTTCCGGGTGGAGGCCATCCTGTCCAAAGCAAAAATAATGGCTATTCCGGCCAGAGCTAAAACCGCAGCGAGGCCGACTTGTGATGGTTCGCCCGTAAGTTCGGCATAAGTCCAGGGCCACACGTTTTCTTCCACCAGTGGAACGGTTTCTTCATTCACTTCGCCTGCGTGTTTTGTGAAAGTCTCAAGCACATTTTTCCAGGGCCAGATTTTATTCAGCGACCCAAGTAGAAATCCGCTGAGTAAGGCAATGGTAATGTCGTGATACCGGTCGAACATCCACTTGAGCAAACGACTAAAACTCAGTAAACCGATGACACATCCAGACGCAAAAATGAGCAGGGTTACGATGTCGCGATCACTGATGGCCGTCAGCACGGGGAGGTAAGATCCCATGAGCAAGAGAATGAAACTACCGGAAATACCGGGCAGAATCATAGCACAAATGGCAATCATTCCTGAAATGAAGATGTACCATTGAGCATCTGGATTGCTTACCGGCGGCAATTCAGTGATCAAATACGCGATGATGGCACCGGCAATAAATGCGAAAATGCGCAGCCCTCCCCATGTTTTTACTTTTTTCGCGACAAGCGGAATGCTGGCAAGTACCAATCCAAAAAAGAAAGACCAGACAGCAATGGGTTCAGACTTGAGCAATCCGGTGATCAACGTGGCAAGGGTGAGAATACTGATTAAAATGCCGGCGAGAAGGGCGACCAGAAAATTCCCATTGATCTGTTTCCAGAAAGGACCAATACCTTTTTTGAAAAGGGTCTGAAGCGCAGCCAGGTTGATGCAACTGATGGTGTTGATGAGCTCTTCGTAAATGCCTGATATGAAAGCAATGGTACCACCTGACACACCGGGAATCACATCTGCGACGCCCATAGCCACTCCTTTGAGCGAAATGACAATATAATCCCGGATAGATCGCATCAGTAAATTTCTATTTGCGGATTGATTTCACGTGCCCAGGCTTCAATGCCACCAGAGAGGTGGTGTATATTGGTGAAACCGTGATACGTTTCGAGCGTGTAAACAGCGGCTTCCGCCCGTTTTCCGCTCCTGCAGTGGATGATCACCGGGACATCGCGGCGTATTTCTTTAGCCCGATCAAGCAATTCAGCCAATGGAATGTGAATTCCATTGATATTTCCTGAATCCACTTCATCATATTCGCGGATATCGATCAGTTGATGTGGCTCGCTTGCATCGGTCATGGCTTTCAGTTGCCAAACGGTCAGTTGTTTCATGAGGCAGGGTATCAGGGTCGGAGCGGAGCAACCATTTCTTCGGGAAGGAAATCAAAAAAGGTGTCTCCCCTCAAACCAAGTCGTAGGGTTTCCAAAGGAATGACATCGAAAGGAGCAATGTTTCCCAGATTCACATTGGCGCCGATAAGTTTGATAAACCAGACCTGTTGCGGTTTCTGTGGAGCTTCCCAAATGATATCTTCCGATTTTACTTTTGCAAGAATTTTATTTACCAGAAGCACGTGTGCACTTCCGTTCGGGCGGTAGATGCCGACATTTCCACTCTCGCGTGCCTCAGCGATAACCTTCCACGAACCAGCGCTCAATTCGGTATGCATCATTTTCACCCATTTTGCGGGAGCAATCAGGATACCTTCTTCTTTGGAGCCTACTTCGGAAAGAACGGTAAAATCTTTGGCCAGGTCGGAGATGTAGCGCAATTTGTCATCATGCTCAAGCACAATTGATCCATCACTCACTTCTACCATTCCCAAACCCAAATCGGTAATCAGTTTTCTGTATTCGTCAAACATTCCCCGGGCAATAAATGCTTCGAAAAGCGTACCGCCGAGGTAAACCCGGATTTCATGCGCGTGGTAAAGTTTTATTTTTTCCCGGAGATTGGGTGTGAGATAGGATGTTCCAAAACCCAGTTTGACCATGTCAGTAAGGGCTGCATTGGCTTCGAGAAAGTGTTCCGCTTCTCTGAGGCTCAGACCTTTGTCCATGACCATGTTTAATCCTGAGTGACGCGGCTTCACCGGGCGCTCGGGTAAAAAAGGGAGGTTAAAATTCATTTAAGACTGCTGTTGTGAATACATCTCGATCAGGTCGGCAATATTCGGAAATTGCACGGCTTCCGGATATATCTTCAGAAAATAATTTCCGGAAGGTCCATTGTCCTGAAATGCCGCGTGAATGACGGTTTCTGCGAGTTCAATTTTTCCTGCTTTCAGGAGGTGTTTGGCAATGTGCCAAATGAGGTCGATGGAAGGAGTAAT
>JBGTLS010000605.1:0-4424 GCA_041744015.1 Cryomorpha sp.
CCAATCACCACTTTTACCTTTGCGAAAATGATTTTCATGGGGTGGCTTTTTTTGACGTAGTTTTTGTATACTTCTCTCCTCATTTAATGAATGAATGAACTTCGAACTTATTCCGGATAGTTTTAGTTTAGGTAAATATCCGAGGCTACGAACATAAGTGAATCTGTTATACAATTGAGCAATCTCTTTTAATAAATTGTTGTTTTCATTAAGCCAATTTAAGTGATCTATAATTAATGTCAGATTACCAGGCATATCTAATATCAAATCTTCATATTTTGTTTCGTATACATGTTTCATATTGTAATCCCAATTGTGAATAAACTTAATATCACGTTCGTTAAAAAAGATCATGCGCTCTATACAGTCTTCAATTGATTTACCTTCCAGCTCTTTTCTTAATTCTAATAAAGCAGGCCAATTGGCGGTACTATGCGTGAATCCATAAGAAAAATAGCTCGAAACAATTATATCCCGAGGATCGCGTATGACATGAAAAGCGCGTTCTACCCCCAATTCCATGGCTTTATTTAATTCCGAATTTTGGGTTATAATAACTTCGGGACTTAGACTCAATATATCGTCCACTTTGAATTTTGGTAGAATGAGTTGTCCGGCCCAATACTTCTTGCCTTGTGCCTTTGCGGAACGCATCATAAAACCAGCTAACCATGTACTAGCGGATTTTGGATGACCAAAAAATGCCACCTTCGGTTTCTTTATTACTTCCATACTTTTATCAACTTCAAAACAATTGCATAAAATCTTTTGGATAAAATTAGGGCGGGATTTAGAAATAGTGATTTCATAAAATATCTTATTGAAGAGTTCTTATAACCCATCATTGCCAGATGAAGAGCGATGTATGAATATGAATTAGATTTTATGTAATTGATCCCCCGCCCAAATTTAGTAGTCACACCCTGATTCTTCTTGAGCTTATCAAGCATAATTAGCTTTCTGTCGATAAGGTTTTTTTTATTGAAATTCATGACACTTCTATCTTCATGTTCCACTAAGAGAGAAGTCACAATGGGATTTATTCTCAAAGGATATTTCGACGCCAATCTCAACCATAGTTCATAATCTTCGGATCCGGCTAATCTCCTGTCTTCGTCAAATTTATTCGCGTCGAAGACGTCTTTTCGAATGAATACACCGTGACAGCTTAAGAAATTCCCATTTTTGATAAGAGTGTCAATTGGGTTCGATTTATTATAGACTACGGCTCGCAGTTGATTGTTTTTCTGCAAGGCGTATTCCTGAAAGAACCATTCTGGTTTACTGTTATTCATCATAAAATGAAAAGCCTTTTGCAGATGATTTGGATAAAGGAGATCGTCAGAGTCCAAAAAGTACACGTACTTTCCTGATGAATGCTCTGCGCCCGTATTGCGCGCAGAACCCCGCTCCCTATTCGGTGTTTTAATATAATGGATAAAAGGAAATTTTTCTTTTATTATTCTCTCTGTATTATCGGTGCTTCCGTCGTCAACAACGATAATTTCAAAATCCGTAAAGGTTTGTTTCAATGCGGATTCTATCGTACGGGGTAGTAAATTACCGCGATTGTAAGTAGGAATTACAATTGAAAATAGAGGGCTTGAATTAGTCAAAATATTTCTTTATATTCCTGGATAACATTGTCAACCTGATAATTGTCTATAACTGATACTTTCAGACTTGGCCCATAATTGTAAGAAGTATGCTTGCCGTATATTTCCGTAATTAACTTTCCAAAAGAATTACAGGGATTGACTTTTTCAAGTAAAAAACCACTTTCACCGTCAACAATATAATCATCAAAGTCCCCCACATCCTCACAAACGGCAACCAGTTTTTCCAATAATCCCGCTTCCTTGATCACGCTGTTGCTGGCTTCTGAATCGGAAAAATGCACTACCATGTCTGAGGCAGCCATATAGGTCATTACTTCCGTGGTATAACCGATGAAAAAAATGTGGTTTTCCATTTGCAGATCCTTTACCTGTTTCTTTAATGCGGATTCCAGAGGTCCATCTCCGAGTATCATTAAATTTATATCCAACCCCTGTTGAATGAGTCCGGCCACGCAGGAGATCAACACTTCGTAACGTTTGCAGGGAATGAATCGGGACACCGTGCAAAGCAGAAGTTGGGCGGGATACAATTTCCTGATTTCTTCAATTCTATCGGGATCAGGAATCGGGTAGTGCTCGAAGCGGTACGCGTAATTGATCAACCGGACTTTTTCGGCGGGCACTTTTTCCACCCGGGTCATTTGGTCATATACTTTCCGGGATGGAACAATGAAATCTTTGCCAAGGGCATTGATGATCCGGTCAAATCGTTTGGCGTTTTTGTTGGTACCGGTCATAATGTAATCGCTGTGGTGGCGGCAGATGTAAAACTTTGCTTTGACCAGATACTGGGTGAAAATAGCGATGAAATTTACGGGTTGGGTATGGGAATACACCAGGTCAATTCGATTCTTCTGGATAAAATGTCTCAGGAACAAGATGTGATTGAGGTAATACTTCCATGAAGGAGATTGCGGGACAAGGTGTACATGGGTTTTGACCCCGTATTTTTCAACGGTTTGGTGAATGATTCCTTTTGGTTCGGTGCCCAAAAGGAATACCTGATGTCCGTATTTGGTGAACTCTTCCATCAAAGTTTCCAATGAAACACTGGTCTTGTTGGTAGGGAAGTAGAATAAGATGTTCACCCGGTACTTGAATTTAACGCAAAACTAATTCTTTAAAAGTGTTTTGCCCATATTTGCGTCCTGATGTTTGAACTTAGTATTGTGATTCCTACGGTGGGGAGGGTAGAAATTCTTAACCGCACGCTCGCTGCCCTGAAAAAGGCTACGGAAGGATTTCATGTGGAAGTGATTGTCGTGGATGATTCCACAGGTGGTGTGGTAAGCCTCCATCCCCCATTGGGATTTATCCTCCATCGATCAGGTGGAAAAGGGGCTTCCACGGCTCGGAATACGGGTTGGAGGGAGGCCAAATCAGACCTAATCCTTTTTCTGGATGATGATATGCTGATCGAAGCGCATCACATCAAACGCACATTGGAACTGCACGCCGAGTCGGGAAACAAGGCGTATAATTTCTTTTGGTTATATCCTCCTGATCTCATGAATCAACTCAATGAAACCAAATTTGGAAAGTATATCCTGAAACATCGGTTGTACAGCAATGCCCACCGATTGCCGGATTACAAGCCAAATAAAAAAGGTTTTGAAAAAATGGAGGGCCTCACGAGTCAGTATTTTTCCATTGAGAAAAAATGGCTTGAAGTGGTAAATGGGTACGACACTATACCGTTCGCTGGAGTGGAAGATATGTTGCTTTATAAAAAACTCAACGAAATAGGTGTTGAGGTACATCTATCATTTGACGAGGTGGTCTATCAAAACGAATCCAACCGATTACAAGTGTCGAGTGTGGTCAACCGATACAGAACGGGCGCCTTGACCAGAAGACTAGCCGTCGAAATGGGTCATCCTGAAATGGGTGTGCGAATGAGTCCATTTCAAAAAATAATCGGCGGGCTGGCCTGGATCATCGAACCGGTTGTGAAGGGCGCCATGTTTTTGCCTTACGGACCGATTTATGAAAAGGCAGTCAACACCCAATTGTTTTTTGCCACCTATCGCGGGTATTATGTTGATCGGTTACCGGGTCAGAAGGCGGAGTAGTTTCAAAGCCGGCTTGGGAAGCTGAGCGCGTTTGGATAGTTTGCCTAAAATAGATCCGTCTTCTTCATTTAAAAGGGTCTTATCAATTCTGTTTGCCAAGTATTTGGCTTTGGACAAATCAAGGGTTTCGTATTTTTCCCGGAATCGTTTGTAGAGGTAGTAATTCAACATCGGAACACCCCACTTTTGCATGGTTTCATCAGAGAAATTGGAGGTGACTACGTTTGTTTTTTTGTCGTTATTCCCAATCAAAAATGATAGAACGGCAGAGTATGACTCGTCATTCAGACGTTCCGCATACGCTCTGTAAATGCAATCTGCTTCTGTTTCAAAACCACTCTTTTGAGAAACTGATTTGGAGGTTTCGTGGTAACGGAAATTGAGAATCACTTCCTGACTCTGATGAACATGATCCTGTCCTTCATGCAGGAGATAGCGCAAAAGCCATTCTTTGTCCATGCAATAATGGAGCGATTCATTGAGCAATCCCATTTTCTTCACCACATTCGTGCGAAAGAAAGTTTCTGGTTGGTCGATTCTCGTATAGGCCAGGGTTTTGGGAAAGTTGTCTAGAAAAATATCTGTACCCCGGGAAATCCGGTTTTGCATGCCAAATACCCTTGCTCGAAAAGTTGCCATCGTGATATCATGATTTTCGAAAGCACTTGCCACGCTGCGAAGGGCATGTGATTCGTAATAATCATCGCTGTTGATCCAATTGACTATTTCACCC
>JBGTLS010000606.1:0-2096 GCA_041744015.1 Cryomorpha sp.
GTTGCTGAGAGTTGTTTGAATGCGTTTAGCGATGTCTACACTCTACTTTATCCCGAAACAATCTACCACCAGACGGGTCAGGCAGTAAGTTTCGTATTTCATGTTGTAAAAGAATTCCGCTTCGGCATTCACCTCACCAGCCTGCCCGGAAGATTTGTCCAGATAAAATCTGAAATGAGCTTTGGCATGGGCTTTTGGTCCGGAGATATCAGTTTCAATTGAATCTACTCCCACAAAGCTCATCTCTTTAAATATTTGCCTGTGATCCTCCAAATGCACTTTGAACATTTCTTCAGATACTTTTTTACCGTGAAGTTTTACTTTGTCTGAAATACGCCAGGGTAGGTGGCCATTTTGACCGCGACAAATGAAGTTTAATGTATCCCTTACATCCTCTTTAATATCTTCAGCGTGATTTGGATAAAACTCCTCATAAATAAAGTGCGTTGTCATACCTCCGGCGCCTGCCCTTCATGTTTTTTGCTTCATCAATTCTTCTGTAATGAAGCGGTATATTTCCCGATCGGGAGTAGGATAGATTACATCGAGTTCAATTTTTTTTGAACGCAATGTAGTACGGACGAGTTCCAGGGCCGTTTCCACCTGTTCATCGGTCAGGTCGGATACCTTTGGAAAATTCGGAAAACCAAGTTCTGCCCTCAGCTCTTTTTTCACAGGATTATTCATGCTTTCTTCAAAGTCTCTCATCCGCTCCAAAAATTCTTCTTCTGTTTCTTTCGTTTCCTCCGGGCTTCGCGGCTTTTCCTCTTCAGAAAAAGTAGCACCGAACTCGGCGATTAGTTTCAATTTTTTTATTTCATTTGTGAATTGCTCCTCTTCTTTGGTTCGTTTGCGGTTGTTTCGGTTTTCGTCTGACATGTTTCGGATTTTGGTTAGCTAAAATTAGGAAATCAATCAATGGGTATATTCGAATGCCTATTTATATCAAACATTGTATTTTTAAATCATGGCAAACGTTTAATTGCGCTCAGGATTTTGCCTGGTAAATGTTGTCCCGGATGTTGAAACCCTTCAATTTAGAAATCAGACGACACATTCTTCCGGATCTTATAGCCATATAAAAATGATCTTTCGTACCAAAACCGCGGTTGAAAAGAGCAATCTTTTCAATATTTGAGCCGCCGAAATCCAGGGTTTGAAACCGTTTACAATTGTATTTGATGACTTCCTGAACGAGCAGGTGATTAACACAATTGGATCGGCCCTTCTCGAGGGTAAAGAGGAAAATAAAATAAAGAATGTTATTTGCTTCGATAAGAAAAGCAGAAGAAAGCGGATTTTCTCCATCGAAAGATGTCCAGATTTGCCCGGTCTTGTTGGAAAGTGCCGTATTAATCAGTGCTTCCATCGTTGGTCTGTTTTGATAATAACCAGGAAGAGATTTATACACACCGGACAGTGTTGCCACTTTCCAAAAGTTGGTTGCAGTGTGTTCTTTGCATATCGTCGTTGATTGTCGCGTGGCACTCCTGATGGCGTGCTTATGACCTCGACTGAACTGTTTTTTCAGATTGAGAAAATCTCTTTCCTGGAATTCAAGACATTGTTTTACCCGAACATGGTTTCCTGACAACGGTGGTTGAGACATGGAAGGATAAGTGCGCTCCAGAATATTGAATTCGGCCAGATCGTAATGAGATGAGATGTGGTTAAACAGCATGACATAGTCGAGGGGATCAGGCATGGTTGCGGAATACCAGGCTACCGACGGAATACCCATAGGCTGGTATATATAATTCATACCGAATTTCCGTTTTGAAATTAAAGGAAATACCGCTTCATAATTTCCTTTCACAATGCCTTTCCACTTACCGGCGAGGATGTTGAGATACCAGCTTTTTCCGTACAGGCTGGCATTTACCGACGTTGAAACGCAGGCATCCCAGGAGTGAGAGTCTATTTCCGTATGGTTTAGGATTCTGTACATCGCCTGTCCTTCATAGTTATAAGAACTGAAAAGGAAGCGATTAATTATGTATCAGAGAACAAGTTGGGATGTTTTATATTTTTGAATTATAGCAGGAGATATGTTACTTTTATATAAAATTTCATTTGTTTGAGTTATGAGACAATTA
>JBGTLS010000607.1:0-2845 GCA_041744015.1 Cryomorpha sp.
GGTGCCATGATGGATATTACCCAGCGAAAAACTTTTGAAGAATCACTTCAAAAATTGAATGAGAGATTGGACATAAGGGCCAAAGAACTCGCTCTGTCAAATGCTGAACTTGAACAATTTGCTTTTGTGGCATCACATGACTTGCAGGAGCCATTGCGTATGGTAACGAGCTTTCTTTCTCAACTAGAAAAAAAATACAAACCTGTGTTAGATGACAAGGGTCGTCAATACATTCATTTTGCTGTAGATGGAGCCAAAAGAATGCGACAAATAATTTTGGATCTGCTTGAGTTCTCCAAGGTGGGGCGACAGGAACTGGCTGGAGAAAAGATTGATCTGAATGACTTGATGGGTGAGGTGATTTCGCTACACCGCACGGCGATCGAAGAACGTGATGCCCGAATTCATGTAGAAAACTTGCCCATCGTATTTAGTCAACGTGCACCACTCCTTCAGGTCTTGCAAAACATTGTGGGTAATGCTTTAAAGTACACACACAAAGATGTTATACCCGAGATTTTTGTGTCAGCATCAGAATCAAAACAAGAATGGACATTCGCTATTCGAGACAATGGAATAGGAATTGATGCAGAGTATTTTGACAAAATTTTTATAATTTTTCAGCGATTGCATGCAAAGGATGAATATGAAGGAACCGGCATGGGCCTTGCAATTGTTAAAAAAATCGTTGAAAATCTTGGAGGAAAAATTTGGGTAGAATCGGAAGAAGGTCGTGGAAGCACCTTCTTTTTTACAATATTAAAAGCAGAGAAAATATGAAAAAGACACATGTACTTCTGGTAGAGGACAATGAAGGAGATATTCTGCTTACCAAAGAAGCGCTTATGGAGGGTCGCACAGTGGAAAAAATCACTGTATTGAAAAACGGAAAAGACGCTATTTCATTTATGCTCAAGCAGGAAAAATTCGTGGATGCGGAGACACCCGATTTGGTTTTGCTCGATATCAATCTGCCTCTTAAGAGCGGTCACGAAGTTTTGCAAGTACTGAAGAATCATCCAGATACTTTGCAAATACCGATCATTATCCTTACAACGTCATCGTCGACTACAGATATCATCAGTTCCTACAATCAACATGCAAATTGTTTTATTTCCAAACCGGTCGATGCGGATGATTTTATTCATGCCGTATCGACCATAGAAGACTTTTGGTTCAATCTGGCTCTTTTGCCAAATGCGAAGTGAGATGACGGACCAGAATTATAATTATCGTGTACTCGTAATTGAGGATAATCCCGGGGATTATTTGCTTGTGCAGGACTATTTGGATGAAAGCATTTTGAATGCGGAACTCATTCATGCCAAGTCTTTTAAACAGGCGAAACACATATTGGATCACAGAGAGGAGCCCATCGATATCATTCTGCTCGATCTTTCCCTTCCGGATATAAGTCGCGCTGAGCTCATTGAAAAAATGACCCCCATTTCGATTATTATCCCCACAATCGTTTTGACAGGTTTTAGTGATCTCAACTTTGCTACAAAATCACTTTCACTTGGTATTTCAGATTATCTCATCAAAGAAAACATTAACGCAACAATATTGTATAAGAGCATTTTATACAATACTGAGCGTTTTAAATTCGTTAAAAATCTTCAGGATTCAGAAAAGAGGTACAGCGATTTGTTTCATCTTACTCCAATTCCAAAATGGGTGCACGATGTACAGTCCAATCAATTTTTGGATGTGAATGAGGCGGCAATTCAGCATTATGGGTATTCTTTGGAGGAATTCCTCAACATGACACTTGATGATATTGTCATCGCCAAGGCGGATGAGATAAATAATTTGAACGGAAAAAGATTTTCTTATGTGGATGATGTTTTCGATCGGAATATTGAACGGCACCGCAAAAAAAATGGTGATACCATTCTTGTTGAAATCAAGAGCAATATTTTGAATTTTCACGGCAACCGCGCGAGTCTCACCCTGGCAAATGATGTCACGGATAAATTCATGCATACAAGGACGATTGAATATCAAAATGAGAAATTGCGAGAAATCGCCTGGTTGCAATCACATGTCGTGCGGGCTCCTCTCGCACGTCTGATGGGTCTTATCCATTCCCTCACCGAAGATCAAATTTCCGATGGCGAAAGGAAAGCGTATCTTTCGCACATCATGCAATCAGCAGAAGAACTGGACACCATCATCAAAAATGTGGTCAACAAGTCCCGTGAGATTAAATTTAATTCGGAAAAAAAATGAATTTTCAAGCTGTAATCGTTGATGATGACGACATTTTCAACATGCTTTCGCGCAAAATGATTCAGAAATGTGGGTTTCATCCGGAGCCGAAAACTTTCCTGAATGGTCGGTTGGCCGTGGAGTATTTTAAAGAGACGTACAGCGACAACCAAACTTATGTGATATTCCTCGACATAAACATGCCCGTAATGGATGGATGGGAGTTTTTAGAGTCTATTGAATCTTTCGCTCATCCCGACAACATGCTTATTTTTATGGTGACATCTTCAACCGATGAGGAAGATATTAACCGGGCCAACAGCAATAAATACGTTTTGAAATACCTTGCCAAACCGGTGCTGTCAGACGACCTCCGAGACCTGATGAAACATCCCAAACTCGCTCCATATTTCGTCAATGCTTAGACGAATAGAATCATTGTTTCCAGATTTCTGAGTCAATTGCCTCGTTACAAAATTTGGATTCCTATCATCTGGCATCATATCTCCCGACTGTAAAGTTTTCCGTCTACGGTTTAAAAGCTTTAGTCGAAAGCAAAACATATTGATTTTTTTATACGCATATCTCACATAATCAGAATTTAACAGCTTCAATATGCCATAATGTAATTTTT
>JBGTLS010000608.1:0-6453 GCA_041744015.1 Cryomorpha sp.
GGTGCCATGATGGATATTACCCAGCGAAAAACTTTTGAAGAATCACTTCAAAAATTGAATGAGAGATTGGACATAAGGGCCAAAGAACTCGCTCTGTCAAATGCTGAACTTGAACAATTTGCTTTTGTGGCATCACATGACCTGCAGGAGCCCCTGCGCATGGTGACAAGTTTTCTTTCGCAACTCGACCGAAAATACACGGAGTTGCTTGATGACAAGGGTCGTCAATATATCCATTTCGCCGTGGATGGTGCCAAAAGAATGCGGCATATTATTTTAGATCTGCTCGAATTCTCAAGGGTTGGCCGTCAGGAAATCACAGGAGAAAATGTGGATCTCAATAATTTGATGGAAGAGGTAATCTCACTCCACCGGACGGTAATCGAAGAGCGCAATGCCAAAATCCATTTCGAAATGTTGCCTCCTGTATTTAGTCAACGCGCCCCACTTCTTCAGGTTTTTCAAAACATCATTGGCAATGCATTGAAATATACACACGCGGATGTAATCCCGGAGATTGCGATCAGCTTTACTGAATCAATAGATGAATGGACCATTGCCATTCGAGATAATGGAATAGGAATTGATGAAGAATATTTTGAAAAAATCTTTGTTATATTTCAGAGATTGCACGCAAAAGACGAATATGAAGGAACTGGTATGGGGCTAGCAATTGTTAAAAAAATCATCGAAAATCTTGGAGGACATATTTGGGTAGAATCAAAAGAAAGTCAGGGTAGCACTTTCTTTTTTACCATTTCTAAAGCGAATAAAATATGAAAAGGATACATGTCCTTCTGGTAGAGGACAATGAAGGAGATATACTGCTTACCAAAGAGGCACTGATGGAAGGCCACGTGGTAGATAAAATTACCGTTCTGAAGAATGGTAAAGACGCCATTTATTTCCTGCTCAAACAGGACAGGTTTGCAGAAGCTCAAACGCCAGACCTGGTATTGCTTGACATCAACCTGCCATTAAAAAGTGGGCATGAAGTTTTGAAAATTATTAAGAACCATCCGGATACCAGGCACATACCGATCATCGTTCTCACCACATCATCTTCCGTCACAGATGTTAATAACTCCTACCGGGAACATGCAAATTGTTACATCACCAAACCGGTTGAAGTCGACGAATTTCTCAATGCGGTAGCGACCATAGAAGATTTTTGGATCAATCTGGCAGTTTTGCCAAACGCGCGGTGAGATGACAGACCAGAATTACAATTATCGCGTGCTCGTGATCGAGGATAATCCGGGGGACTATATGCTCGTACAGGATTATTTGGAAGAAAGCATCATGAAGGCGGAACTCCTTCATGCCAAGTCGTTTAAACAGGCCAAACAAATACTGGATCAAGCCGAAGAACGAATTGACATCATACTTCTTGACCTCTCCCTGCCCGACATCAGCCGCACTGAGCTCATCGAAAAAATAACCCCGATATCGATGTCGATACCCACCATTGTATTGACGGGTTTCAGTGATCTGAACTTTGCCACAAAATCCCTCTCTCTGGGTATTTCGGATTACCTGATAAAAGAAAATATCAATGCTACCATACTCTACAAAAGCATACTATACAACACAGAGCGCTTTAAATTTGTCAAAAGCCTTCAGGATTCTGAAAAGCGGTACAGCGATTTATTTCATCTCAGTCCAATACCGAAATGGGTTCAGGATTTAAAATCCAATCAATTTCTCGATGTAAATGAGGCAGCAATTCGCCATTATGGGTATTCTTTGGATGAATTTCTCAACATGACCATGGATGATCTGGTGGTGACAGGTGCGATTACGAAAAATAATTTTGAAGATCATAGACTGCCGTCGAGAGAGGAAATTTACGGTCGGAATCTTGTGCGCCACCGAAAAAAAAATGGTGATAACATACTTGTCGAGATTAAAAGCAACATGCTGAACTTTCATGGGAGTTCGGCCTGCATTACTCTTGCCAATGACGTCACTGATAAGTTCATGTACACCAAAACAATAGAATATCAGAATGAAAAATTGCGTGAAATTGCCTGGCTTCAGTCGCATGTGGTACGGGCCCCTCTGGCCCGCCTGATGGGTCTCATTCACTCACTGACAGATGATTTGATTTCCGGTAAGGAACGGAAAGAGTATCTTTCGCTCATAATGAAATCGGCAGAAGAGTTGGACACCATCATTAAAAATGTGGTAAACAAATCCCGACAGATTAAATTTAAATCGGAAAAAGATGAAATTCCAGGCAGTAATAGTAGACGACGATGATATCTTTAATATGCTTTCGCGAAAAATGATTCAGAAATGCGGCTTTCATCCGGAACCACAAACATTTCTGAATGGGCGATTGGCAGTGGAATATTTGAAGAAACATTACAATGACAATCAAACCTATGTTGTATTCCTTGATATCAATATGCCTGTCATGGATGGATGGGAATTTCTGAAGTCTGTTGAATCTTTTGCCCAACCCGATAACATGCTGATTTTTATGGTGACATCTTCAACCGATGAGGAAGATATTAACCGTGCCAACAGCAATAAATACGTTTTGAAATACCTAGCCAAACCGGTGCTGTCAGACGACCTCCGAGACCTGATGAAACATCCCAAACTCGCTCCATATTTCGTTAATGCTTAGACGAATAGAATAATTGTTTCCAGGTTTCTGACTCAATTGCCTCGTTGCAAAATTTGGATTCCTATCATCTGGCATCATATCTCCCGACTATAAAGTTTTCCGTCTACGGTTTAAAAGCTTTAGTCGAAAGCAAAACATATTGATTTTTTTATACGCATATCTCACATAATCAGAATTTAACAGCTTCAATATGCCATAATGTAATTTTTTGATCGTCGAAATTGAAAAACTGTTTCCTACACCTACTGGTAAACAGACACATAAATTTCCCATAGAGCGATTAAGATGAATAACACCAATCTCCGGTTAACAATCCATAAAGCCGTAAGATTGAACTTTGCAGCTAGCCACAAAGACCTTCGGAATGCTACCACAGGGTTGACATTTTTTCTTTTCACTTTTTGTAGTCTTGCACAGGACGTTATATACAATAATGGCAACATCCTTATTGGAAATGGCGCTGAAAACTCTATCAACGCCAAAGGAAATTTGCAACAACCGTTTTACCACAATGGGGCTAACTGGGTAAAGCTCACCTACTCCAACATCGCTCTGAATGCCTCCTATGCCATCGGTGGCAACGGAGCAAATGAATGGAACATCAATGGAGAATTGAAAAACGATCCCATGATCACCGGACATCTATTGGATCTTTATGCTTTCAGTGAAGGTTCGGGAACAATTATCTCCTCCGGAACAATCTCTTTTTCAGGAACCAACCTATTGGTTGAAACCACATACGACCTTTTGCCGGAAGTCAACTTTATGAAAATTTCGGTGAAGCTTACCAATCCCGGAACCGTCACCATTCCAAATGTGCGCATGTGGATAGGTACACGCGACGATTATGTCGGCATTACAGACAATCCTTTCAAAGTACGAGGCAATCTGGTGGATGGACAATTTGAACCACTCACAGATGCCTCTAAACGCGGCGCAGCGATACGGGTGACCTCGGGTCAGGAAGGTGTACTCCTCTTTGCCGATTCTGACCATGCACACAGCATTTTGCAAAACTGCTGCAACTGGAACAACGTGATTAATCAGAATCCCCTCACAGCCGGCATATCTTCTGGCAGCGATGGCTCTTATGGTTTGTATTTCCGCTTTGCGGATCTGGGTCCCGGTGAAAGCGGTGAACTCACGTGGTATTATGCCGCCGGAGCAAATGACGAATTCGAAGAAATAATTCAAAACGTGGCCCAGGCTGCACGCCCAATCAGTGACATCACCTGTACTTCCGCTACATTCAAGGCTTCAACCCAAATGAGTGGAACAGGTCATTACATAGTTGTTTCAAAAAGTGCAGCAGCTCCGACGGCCCAACAAATTAAGGTTGCTGAAAATTACGCCGACGTCTCTGTTCTGGCTTCCGGAAATGCCGTGATAACCAGCGGAAATTCTCACAATTTCCATATTGAAAATCTTGAAAGCGCAAGCGATTACGCGGTGTACTACACGCTCGAATCGCAACCCAACATATTTTCTGCCATCAAACATTATTTTTTTGGAACACTCACTCCTTTGGAAATCGATCTTGAACCCCTCGCCACTTCGTTTTGCGGTCATGATGGAAATGGAAGTGTCATTTCGCACATTACCGGAGGCACAGCACCATATTCATATCTGTGGAGTAGCGGAGATACCACCCAACATATTTCCGGAAAACCGGCCGGAGAGTACGCGGTATTGATAAACGACGCAAGTGGATGTCCTGCTGGAACTGCTACAACATATATTGAAGTGGATGACTCGAATCCGCCTGTCGCTATTGTACAATCAGTGATTCTTTATTACGATTCCACAGGTACTGCCATCCTGAATCCGTCGCAGATAGATGGTGGTTCATATGATGACTGTGGAATTGATACGATGGAAATTAGCCACAACACCTTTCAATGCAATTCACAGGGCGACACCTATCACACCGTCATACTCAGTGTTTTTGACCTCAACGGAAATATGGATGAAGCTGTGGCGCTTGTTCAGGTTTACGATACAATCAGACCTCATTCGCTGGCGCAAAATCTGGTGATTTATACTGATGCGAATGGAACCGCCTACGCGTCAGTAGAGTCGGTAGATATCGGTTCTACAGACAATTGCATCATTGCCGGAAAACAATTGAGCAAATCAATTTTTAATTGCACCGACCTTGGTGAAAACACAGTAAACTATAAAGTGACGGATGGAAATGGAAATTATTCTTCTGTAGACATAATCCTCACGGTACTGGACACTATAAAACCAGTGGCATTGGTGCAAAATCTGGTCATCGACCTCGACGAAAATGGTCAGGCCACGGCAAGTGCATCGATGGTCGATACCGGATCGTCGGATAATTGTGAAATAGCCAAAATGCGGTTGAGCAAAACAATTTTTGATTGCTCCGATCTGGGAGAAAATATAATATGGTTTACTGTCATAGATATTTCAGATAATGAAACGTCCACACCGATCAACATCAATGTAATAGACCGAATTCTTCCGGTGATTGAATCCCCTGATGAAATAACCGTTTGTGCGGGAATATTCGATTTACGTATTTCTGCGACAGCAAATGATAATTGTGTTTCTACAATTCAGCAACTTTCCGGTCCCTTGTGGGGAGATGAGCTCGTGACCGGAGATTACGAGGTAAAATTTCAGGCCACTGACCTTTCGGGAAATACGATTGTGAAATCAACTTTTATCCATGTGGTGGCCCTGCCGGAAACAACACTTGAAACCAGCTATGAAGTACACCCTGGTGTATCTTTTCAGATCACTGCCGGAAATCTTCCAAACCAGCGTTACCAATGGAGCATGGGAGACACCACTGCCTCGGTGTCTCTTCAAATCTGGGAAGAAACCACTATATGGGTTCAGGTGGAAAATGAAGCCGGATGTGGTGAATATCATGAAATCCTGTTGGAAATCAGAAATCCGTACGAACC
This sequence comes from Cryomorpha sp., assembly GCA_041744015.1. Classification (GTDB taxonomy): domain Bacteria; phylum Bacteroidota; class Bacteroidia; order Flavobacteriales_D; family Cryomorphaceae; genus JBBQZU01. The sequence goes on from JBGTLS010000608.1 coordinate 5,572, forward strand.
TTCAGACCCGTCGCGAAAAGGCGCATTTCTGCTTTATCCGAATCCAGCAACGAGCAATATGAATATCAGATTTTACCTTCCGGAAAAAATGGAAAAAGGGGAAATGCATATTAGTGATGCGCAGGGAAGAATTCTGAAAAAACAACCATTGGAAAAAATCGTCGACAATGATGTTGTTGCCATTGACATTGGGCATCTGACCCAGGGAATGTATCACATCACCCTGACATCAAACAACTTGAATTTCTCCACACCTTTCATCAAATATTAAGTTTGATTCCAGGTGAAACCGATGAGTTAATCGTTATTTTATTTATCTGTTTTTAAAAATCCTTTGATCAGCGCTTTCCATTGAAGTGTTGAAATTCCCAACATGGCGCCAATAGCTACGACTGCATTTCGAATTTTTCCTGCTAAATTTGTAGGTTCATCCGTATTTGGCTTTTTATTTCGACCGAAATACGATGCCGTCACGACCATATCATTTCGGCTCACCTGAAAAGTACTGCTGGAGCCTTCATCAAAAAAATGCGATGTTTCATGTTTAGCGGTCTGAGGCGAAGGTGATGGGTACACGGTGATAGCTATTGATTCTTCGTTTTTAGAATCTCCCCGCTGATCATCAATCGCGTGAACTCTTACCCAATCGTATTTGTCACCCGTTTGCTCGTCAGGTGCCGGCATGAGAATTTTGAAATAATCGCCCACTTTGGGGTCACGTTCCACCCGGCTTCCACCCGAATCTGTTAATGTAAACATTCCGCTGAGCACGCCTGCATATTCATGCCATCCATTCACATTTTTGAGTCTGCCTATCGCTTTCGCGAAAATATCCCGCGCTTCAGCCATACTTTCAGCAGAGACCTGGTGTTTGAGGTTGTT
>JBGTLS010000609.1:0-3761 GCA_041744015.1 Cryomorpha sp.
TGTCGAATTTCAACATGTGAAGCCCGGCAAAGGGCCGGCTTTTGTTCGCACAAAAATTAAAAACCTCGAAAACGGAAGAACGATCGATCACACTTTTTCAGCTGGTCACGCCATTGACATCGTGCGCATCGAATACCGTCCTTATCAATATCTCTACCCCGAAAACAACGGCTATCACTTCATGCACATCGAAACATTTGAACAGGTTTTTCTCGATGGCCACCTGGTGGAAAAACCGGAATTTCTCCGTGAAGGAATGGTGTGCACCATCATGTTTCACGCGGAAGAGGAAACAGCACTGAGCGTGGAGCTCCCCTCATTTATCGAAGCTGAAATCACGTATACCGAGCCGGGATTACGCGGCGATACGGCAACCAACACCATGAAAAAAGCGACTATCGACACGGGAGCTGAAGTGCGCGTTCCATTATTCATCGATACGGGCGACCGCGTGAAGATTGATACGCGGACGGGGCAGTATAGTGAGCGGGTGAAGTAGTGAATGCGGAATTCGGAGTTGGGAATGTGGAATTAAAGAATACAATAGATGATATCTTAAATTCAAAGGCGTTCGCGACAAATTGGCCTGGACATCATCCACATTTCCGAATTTCTGCCGAATTCGCCGGCTTATTGGGTAATTCAGAAACAATTGATCAAGAGTAGCACCAGTGTCGGGGCAAACTACCGGGCAGTATCACGGGCGAAATCCCCGGCTGATTTCATTCATAAGTTGACCATTTAAAAGAGGAAGCTGATGAAACGCTTTACTGGATAGATATGCTTCTGGAAAGAATTCAGGATGAAAAAATCAAAAAAAAACTTGAAAAAACCCGAACCGAAGCCAATGAAATTCAGTCTATTATAGTTGCCAGCATTCGCATTGCAAAATCAAAGCAAAATCAGAAATAGCACGGAATGCGAAATTCTCCCGACTCTCAACTCCACATTGATCATTGATTGAAAAAAGTCGACCTATTTTAGGCAAGGTCAGGCTCACAATTCCCAATTCCGCATTCCGAATTCCCAACTCCACACTCCGCATTATTCAATGGCATACGCATAAACGAATCCTTCCCTGTTTGCCGTGATCAGGTTGAAATACCCGTCGCGGTTCATGTCACCGATGGCGAAGGGAAGTGAGCCGTAGAGCGGGAATCCCTTGTAAGTCGATCCATCGCTGTTGAAGAGCATGATTTGCGAAGAGGTTTCCGAGCTCAACCCAAGGCAGACTTTTCCATCTGGAAAACGGAAATATTGCAGATTGGACAGACCTTCAATCTCATTTTTGAAAATCCGTTTTCCATTGAGTTCAAATGCCGAGATATGTTTCGCAGTAAGCACGATCAGTCCACGTTCACCATCACCATTGATATCTTTGAAATTGTAGGAGAGCGGTTTTCCTGCTTCTATGCCATACTTCACCAACTTGTCATCAAAACCCAGACGGTAGGCTACCCCAAGGCTATCCATGTAATACAAGCCACCTTCTTCGATTGAATTCACTCCTTGATGTACCTGCGCGTTGCCCGAGGCCATACCCACGGCGCGGTTGCGCACCTCATGTCGCGGTTTGCCCTGACGGTCGAGGAGCAACACATCTCCTGCCTTGCTCAGGGCAAACAGATAATCACGTGAACGCACCCGAATGTGTTCGACCTTACCTGTGATGTCGGCCGGAAATCCTTTGAATTGCCAACCATCCACTGGTTTTCCTTTGATGTCATAAGCCAGAATTCCACCGCCCTCCACACCAATGAAAAAGCGATAATCGCGGTTCTTGTCGTAATCCACAACAGATACTTCACCACTTGCCAGAGATGGCAAGCGTACAGGATAGGATTCCACTGCATTGCCATTCCTGTCGAGGAGATAAATGGATTTGGAAGTGCTGAATAAAATCTGAAGTTTGCTGTTGCGGTATACATCCACCTGCTGCACATCTCCAATGATGGGTCCATCGACCGGCATATCCCAGAGTATTTTGCCGGTATTACTCAACAGATACACATGGTTGCTGTCGTCCTGCATAAAAATTTCCAGGGCTTTTGTGTAGTGATTCGTCAGTAGATAAGGTCTTTTGCTGACAGAAGTGCCAAGTGGAACTTCCCAGAGGCTACTGGTTTCCTGTTTGTAATCCGGATTGTGGCGGAAATAAACATTGTTGTAATACAAGTCATTTTTGTAATAGCTCACCTGATACACGAATGCCTGAAAGGATCGAAGCAATACGGCCTGACCGGCAATTCCGGCAGCGTGTTTTTCGTCCAAAATGTGCTGATAGATGAATGGAGATCTCGCCAGCGAACTGTAAACCAAAAAGTTTGAAGTCCCGGAAATTTGGTTTTCAAGACTTGCAAAAGCCTTGTCTTTAGCGAGGGTTCGCTCAGCAATGAGTGCATTAATCAACGTTCTGAGACCGTTCAGGGAATTTCCTAAAATGATCACGTCATCGTATCTGATCACATAGGGATTCTCGATTCCCGCAAAGGCTTCACCGAGCATATCGGAATAAAACTTTCCGATGTTCAATTTTTTGATCTCAATGTCCCGGTATGATTCTGATTCCTGTTTAAGGTTTTCGGCTTTTTCAACGTTTGCTCCAAATTCGATAAGGTCAGATAAAGCCTTCGAAGGGTTGGTCGCAGAAAAAACAGCGAACTGGTTCTGGGCATATTCTTCTGATGCGGGTTCTGTTATAAATGCGGCAGACTGCGTACCGATCCATCCAAGACCGAGTGCCTCACTGTTACAATTACATCGTTTGTCATACCCTTTGCGGATTTCTTCCAAAGCAAATTTTCCTTTTACCTGCTCTCTGATGCGCATCTGTTTTTTCCTGAAGTCGGTAAAAACTCCATAGCCGAAAAAGGCGAAGTAAGCGGTATTTGAAGGCATATAGCGCAGCACATCCATTTTTGGAGCAATGAGTCCCTGGAATGCGCCCAGCCATGCATTGGCGCTGTCCGGACTTTGCACGAAACCATTCATGATGACGGCATTTGCCTTGAGCGAAACATCCAATGCGGACCAACCTGCATAGTTCTGTTGAAAGAAGGTATGATTGCGGTTTGATTTAGCCCCATACTGTGAGAGAATGTTTTTGAGCTGCTCGTAATTCACGTAGAGTTGCCCACGAGCGTCGCTGCCACGGGTTTTCCTAACCGCTGAAAATGATTTTGTCGAGAGCACCGATGTTTCCTGCTGAAGGGCTCGAATAGACTCTTCTGCAATCAGGGTCGAAAAACTTAAAACCAGCAGACCTTCATGAATGAAAAAATAAATTGTCTCGTCAAAATAGGTTGGTTTCAAGGTGATCAACTCTACACCGTCGTAAGTTTTGGTCGTGATGGGTTGGCGCGGCCTGAAAAGGGCTGCGATGGTTTCTTTAATTTCCGATGCAGATCCATCACCACTCAACTGCATACTCAACAGATAACTGAAACTACGCGCTCCGGCGGTATGCACAGAAATAGCGACCGGTTTGTTGGCCATATAACTCCGAAGTGCATCTTCATTTCGCATGGCGCTGTCTATGGCATGGGCAGCCTGATCGAGCCGAAAATACAGATCTGTGGCCCGCAGTTCTTCCCATATCATATTGGTTTGAGAGAGATCGCGCCAGATGTCGGCGGCATCATTGGTTTCAAAAATCAAAGCCGCACCGGCAGGTATTGCCCGAAGGGCGTCTGCGCGTTTTGGATCAGATTGATCAAAACTTGTGTAAAACCAATACATGGCGCCTATGACCAGGCCGAAAA
>JBGTLS010000610.1:0-2422 GCA_041744015.1 Cryomorpha sp.
CCTATTCTCGTAAATGCCATCACTTCCATGAGCATCGAAGATGCCTTTGGACTGCTCAAAGGAGGCGACAATGCAGCTACGACTTATCTGCGCAACAAGACCACAGCGGAGCTTACCGCCAAATTTGAACCCAAGGTGCAGGATGCGGTGAATAAGGTGGAACTCACAAAATACTGGACTCCGCTGTCGAGTGCATACAATTCGGCAAGTACTTTTACCGGTGGCCAACAAATCAATCCAGACCTTACAGCTTACATCACAGAGCGCGCACTTGAAGGACTTTTTCTTCTGATCGCCGAAGAAGAAAAAGACATCCGCGACAATCCGGGAGCACGCGTAAATGATCTCCTGAAAAAAGTATTCGGTTCGCCGGAAGCGCAGAATTAAAGTATTCTTTCTGTAGGTATCCACAAGAAGGAATGCCAAAAATTGATTCCGGGACAAACAGAAAAATTAGGCTAAAGCCAAAAGAAAAAAATCTAAGAATTGTTGGGCTAAAGCCCTTTAACCAGGAAATAATTTGCCGGGGGCTAAAGCCGCCCGGCAAATGGGATGAAATCAGCAAGCTTTTTCACCGGTGGGCAGCGATCAATCCCGACCTCACTAAATTTATCACCGAACGCGCACTTGAAGGCCTATTTTGCTTATTGCCGAAAAAGACATCCGAAACAATCCAGTAGCACGCATCAACGATCTGCGTAAAAAGGTGTTTGTATCACCGGAAGCGCAGAATTGATTTAAAACTTCACGTTCACACCTGCTGTGATAAATCGCGGCAAACCAACCCGGATACCCTGCGGACGACGCGATGCAATGTACCGCTCGTCGAGCATATTTTTGCAGGAAACCATAAAGCTGGTATTCCATTTTGATATGGTATACCGCGCGGTACCGTCCAGCAGGAAGTAGGCATCGAGCTTGCCATTTCGCCCATTGGCGGAAGGCACTTCCGAATTGATTCCGTCGGTGTATTGCTCAGACACATACGTCCCAGTAAATCGCAGACCAAAACCTTCTTTGGTTTCAAAGGTCAATCCCGAAGAGATAAAAAATTCGGGAGCGTAAGGCGTTTTGTTGCCTTCGATACTGATGCGGTTTTCGTCTGATCCTACAAAACGATCGCCCTGGAAATATGCATCCACGTAGGTTGCGTTCACGTCCAGGTCGAGTTTAAAAGGTGCTTTGAACAATTCTCCCACACCAAATATCAGGGCTGCTTCCACACCGCGGTGGATGGTGGCTCCGCCATTTACCAGGCCTGCGCCTGTGCCACCCGATGATTCGGAAACGGGGATGATCTGATTGCTGAAGTCCATGTAAAACCCTGTGACATCCAGGTTGATTCCCCGTGTAATTGCAGAGCGAATTCCAACTTCATAATTCCAGCTGCGCTCTGCGTCGAGTTGAAATACCTGCCCTGATGTGGTGATCGCATCGGTGATACCCGGAGGTGCAAATCCCCTGTGTACGCCTGCAAAAACCTGCACTGCATCTGAAACGGCATAATTGATTCCAGCTCCCGGAATAATTTCTGTCACACTGTTGCCGGCCACCACATTGGTGTCCACCACGCCATTGCCATAATTGTTGCGAAAAACTTCCCGTTCGAAAGTGTAGTTCTCCATGCGCACACCTGCTGTGAAAATGAATTTATCTGTAAGCCAGATTTTATTTTCCGCGAAAGCGCTTTGCGCAAAACCCGACCGCAACTCATCAGCGGCGAGTGAGCCCGAGATCGCATCGAAACGCGTTCCGTTGATGCGCTGCTCATTGGCTGTCTCCACCTGCAGGCGGGCTCCTACCTGCACTTCACTTCTCAAACCAATATTGTATCCATGCACCAGTTTGGATTCCACTCCACCTACCATAAAGGAGCGGTTTCTGTTGCCTGTGGAATTGCGCATGTAAAGCGCCCCACCGGCTATGGTGGTATCACCCCAGATCACACCTGTAGGATTGGCCACCGGCGCACTCCCAAAATCCTGGCGACGCCAATCGCGGCTTACGGTATATCCAAAGGCTGTGGTGCGCAGCGAAGTCCTGTCGCCCAATTTGTACTGGTGGGTGGCGCTGAGCGAAAACCGCTGCACCTTCAATTCGTCATTTGGCGCAAGCCGCACATAATCCATCCCGCCGGCATCATACATATTTTGCGTAAGCCCCACATAAGTGCTGTTTGAAGTTTCGTCGTATACACCCAACTTCAAGCCCAGTGAGGACCTTTCATTGAGTTTCAATTTGAATTTTGCGGTGAGATCGTTCAGCGCGAAACTGGTGCCACCGAGATCATCTGCCTGCCGGCGCAGGTAGCTCACGTGCACACCCGCATTTCCCACTGTATTGCCATAACTCATCAGCCCGGAGAAATAACCACCCTGTCCGCCCTGCAGATTGATATTCACTTCCTCTTCGGCCGGCGGAT
>JBGTLS010000611.1:0-6256 GCA_041744015.1 Cryomorpha sp.
GTAAACGATGTAGGCCTTGTTGATGATGTTTTTTCGCTGATCCATCGGCTAGTTGTCGTTTTCGGGATCAGTGACACGAATGATGGTGGGCGGGGTGGTAGATTCCACCAGTCCCAGATCGCGAATAGACTCGGCCACGGCCGATTGTTGCTTGAGCTGCTCGAGGCGGGCGTGCATAGAGAGGTTTTGGGCCTTGAGCTCACGGAGTTGGGCTTCAGCCTGCACTAGGTCTTTCACGTTTTTCTCTGCAAAATATCCGTAGCTGATGTAACACACCATAATCGCCACGACGAAGAATATGAAGGGCAGATTGACCTGCACATATTCACGCGTCAGAAAGCGCCCGCTGAGCAGGGTGTTCACCCCGCGGGTGAATCCGGGTTTTTTGGTCCCTTTTTCTTTCTTTTTATTCGCGTTACTCATTTCTTGTAGCTACTCTCAGCTTTGCACTTCTTGCTCTGCCGTTTTTTTCAATCTCTTTTTGTGTCGGTACAATCGGCATTCCCGGCAGGGGTGTAAAAGGCCTGAGGGGATTGCCGTAAAAATCTTTTTCAAGCGGACCACTGATGGCTCCGTTTTTCATAAATCGCTTCACCATGCGGTCTTCGAGGGAGTGGTAGGCGATTACTACCAGTCTTCCTCCGGGTTTGATCAATTCGGCGCTTTGCATCAAAAGCTCTTCGAGGGCTTTCATCTCCGCATTCACCTCGATCCGGATGGCCTGGAAAACCTTGGCCAGAAACCGGTTGGTTTTCGGATCGCGCGAGAGGGGTTCAATCAGGCTTACCAATTCCCAGGTGGTTTCGATCGGTTTTTCTGCCCGGGCCTCCATGATTTTGGCGCTTAACCTCCGTGATTCTTTCAATTCTCCGTAATCCCAAAACATGCGCATCAACGCCTCCTCGGTGTAGGTGTTGATCACTTTTCCCGCTGTCAGCGAAATGGTCTTACCCATCCGCATATCGAGTTTCCCTTCGGTTCTGATTGAAAATCCCCTTTCGGGAACGTCAAACTGGTGAGAAGAAACCCCGAGATCTGCCAGCAATCCATCGATTTTTGGGATTCCCAAAAACCGGAGATTGTTTTTCAGAAACCGGAAATTGGCCTGAATGAATTGGAATCTGGTGTCTGCCGGCACGTTTGCCTTCGCATCCTCATCCTGATCAAATCCGATCAATCTGCCCGTGGTGCTCAATCTGGAAAGAACTTCGCGGGAATGTCCTCCCCCGCCAAAGGTTGCGTCTACATAAACGCCATTTTTATTATCGATCAGCGCATCCACGCTCTCGTGCAGGAGCACGGGATTGTGGTAGGCATCAGGATTCATTGTTGTCATTTATCCTCCCCATCACTTCTTCGGAGAGTTTGGCCATATCCACGTCTTCGTTGAGCATGGCGACGTAGGCTTTTTTGTCCCAAATCTCCATGCGATCGCCGTTTCCTGTCACTTTTACGTCCTTATCAATGCCCGCGTAGTCCAAAAGTGAGGCTGGCAGGAGCAGTCGTCCGGCGGCGTCTAATTCCACAGGAGTGGCGCCGTTATTGAATTTCCGGATGAATCGCACGTTTTTCTCCACGAAGCGGTTTAGCTGTCCAATTTGGGTAGAAACGATCTTCCATTGCTGCAATGGGTAGAGCACAAGACACTTGTCAAACATGTCTCGGTTTACCACAAAACCTTCGTGCACAACATCCTGTAGCTGTTTTTTTAGTCCAGCCGGAAACATCATGCGGCCTTTCGCATCCAGTTTACAGTCGTATTCTCCGAGTAGATTGAGCATATGGGGGCATTTCACCAACGCTAAAGTAGAAAATGTTTACCACTTTCTCCCACTTTGTCCCATAATTTACCACTATGTTGAAAAGTTTTGGCGGTGAACAGGCTAAAACCGCGTATGAACTGAGAAATCAGTGGTGGGTGGATAATACAAAGAGACGGGCAAAAAGTCACGGTTATCGCGGTGGGAAAGAGACCTTATCCACAAAGTTTTGTGAGCGGATATATTTCGACGAATGGGATTTTCGGACAGGTATTTCTGTGGCCGAAGATTTCCTGATGAAATCCGGTCAATTTACCTTCATATCGAAACGCATAGATAATCCTGGCGGTTGTTGCACGCAGTTGAAGCACGGATTTAACTTCACCTTATCCGCTTATTCGAGTAGATCAAGGCCTTTGATGTACTTGAAATGCTTTTGGTTGTAAGTAAATAGAGGCCTGGCGAGTTCAATAGCCGTTCCGGCGATAAGTGAATCTGGAATGGACAATCCATGGCTTAGGCGATACGCACGCATGAGGTTTAAGCCCTGCATACTTATTTCAGGTGTAAGAAGTATGGTGTGTAATGCAGCCATTTGTTCAGAACCACGTTTCCATTCACTTTTGTTGGTTAGGCCAGCTAATACTTCCATTACCGTAATAACGGACACTCCTATTAAATTCTGATTATAAAGAGGAAGTAATTTATTATAAGTGCTTTGATGCCTTGGCTTATCACGATCAAAAAAGTCAATGACAACATCGGTATCACAAAGAATCAGCTTCTTTTCCATTCGTCACGACGCAATGTCGGGGCATCAAGCCCCCTGGAAGTAAGAAAAGCTTCATAGCTTCGATCCTGCTTGCCGGGAATAAAAGATGATGGAGAGATGCCAGGGGTCTGGTTGGTAGATGGATCAGATTCGTGCGGGCTACTTTTTTTTTCGACCACTTTAAAACCAAAATATGCAGATAACAATTTGAGAAATTTCAAGGCTGCGGCGTCTTTATATTGAACTTCTACGGAAGGCATAACCAACGTTTAATTCAAAGATAGCAATTTTGTGCAGCGATAACCAACCGATCTATTCTATATGCTTGATGTTTTCGAAGACATTCTGTCCATGACGGGAGAAGGTGAAGCCTTATTACAAACCTCTGCACGGGTCTTTTTCGACGGAGGGAACCACAATAATTCCGGCTTTATAAACCGCACCTTGACAGGGCTTTCATTACTGGGATACGTTTTTTAAAACAGTCCTAAGCACGGATTTTTTTTGATGAAAGAATGATATATTCTTTATTTCCTGATAAACCGAAGCAAAAAAAAGCGGAGCATCCGAAGATACCCCGCTGTAATAATCTCTGTTTTAAAAGGCTTATTTCACCCGAATCACTTTTCCGTTTTGGACTGGTAATCCATCTATAAACACGACATAGGTCATAATGCCGACCGGTAATTTACCTCCTTCGATTCGTATCACTTTCTGATCCGCCCCGATTGCTTCATTGTGCAATCTGCGACCGAGCAAATCATACATTTCAATGCGTATAGATTCATACTTGTGTTGGTTGTCTGTAAAAGTAAATTGGATAAAATCATTAAAAGGATTGGGTTGGGCGACAATCAAGCCAGTTACGGATTCATGTGTGTCATCCTGCATACTGCTTTTTGGACCATCCTCATCAGAATCTACATTTGCTTCGATCGTTGGATTATAACCAATTCCCTGGACAATATAAAGTTCATTGATAGCGACTACATTACCAAAATCATCGAAAAACGAATTTTCGTAATGTTCGGGCAATTCAAGGGGAAGTCCTATACTGTCGGATGAAACGGGTAAACCAATTACAGAATAATCTGTAACCTCGGCATTGTCAGCATCATTTACCCATTCCGGGACAGGCATACTTTGATCCGCAGCCATGACAGCGAAGAATCGCACACCATTCACTGGCTCATAGTTTGAGGCCAATAATTCCAGATCTTCATAGGTTAAGGAACCAGTCGTGTCACTTTGGACATGTGCGGTCACATCTCTCCAGAGTTTTTGCAAAATCAAACGGTTATACATCCAATTATTTTCAACCTCTTCAGAATTCAGGTTCAGTGCATTTAAGTCGACTGAGCCATCTTCACTCAATACTGTTTCTGTGAAGGACAATAAGCCCGCGACAGACGAACTTGCAATGTATTCATAAGCTTCATTTCCTGATTTTTCCAGATTCTTCAATACGGTTGATGAGAGGGATTCTCCTGCTTCAGCGACCAATGCTTCAATGATTTCTGCATCATCATTGTTGCTGATATGTTCCAGTATTGTCCAGGTATTCCCGCCATCCAAATATGCCTCAGCATTGAATATGAAAGAGCTCAGTGTTTCCATTTGTTCTGCAACAGTTGCATATGTGAGTTCAATTTCTTCTTCGTTACTTTTTACCACGTCAATGGATTGTAAAGAAGTGTGAATTACAGGGCATACGCCCTTTGGTCGTGAAATTCCACAATTGAATGGTTGAACCAAAACAGGTGTGTAGATCAATGGAGCAGACCCAACACCCGTGGAATAATGCCTGTAATCAATTTCCAATGCGGAGGGAGGATTGGTATAAACTCTAAAGTCGTAATGGCCGGGGATAGCAGTACTGCTATGGCTGAAGATGTTTCCCGCGGGGATTCCGGCTACCGGATTACAATGGCCTTGTTCATCACTTACTGTTCCAGATGCAATTTGTATATCAGAGCTGGATATTGGGGATGAAAAAGTGTTGCACTTAAATAAAAGTCCCTGATCAAAAAATGGTGCCAAAGCATTGGTTCCCCCTGTATTTATTCCAGTGCCCAGGTCTTCAAAGAAATTGCGGTAAATTTCATTGTAGGCAGTTCCCGAAGCCTGAGTGATTATGCCGGTATTGTTTCGTGCGCCAGTTAGATTTACTGAAGTAAAATTGTTGTTTTCTACCTGATAACCTGTACAAGCCGTCATCGACAGACCAACTCTTCTGTGTAGGGGAATAAAGAAATCATTGTCCAGAACTTCCGGATTTGTATACCCTGATAATCTCACGCCTGTTAAATTATTAGTGAAAATGGCATGATGAACAAACACGGTACGATTTGAAGCGCTTGAAACGCCATCAAAGCCTACGGTTAAATTGTTGTATGCCGAACGGTAAATTGTTCCACCCGGACAGCCATATGTCCCGTTGGAGCATAACCAGAGGTCCCTCACGCGAGAATTTGATACATAGACTCCAGTACCTCTTCCATTTGGAAAACTGGATGGAGACTGGTTTTCGTATTTATTCGCATAGAGATATAATCCACTGAGTCCATGCACGTGTACAAAGTTTATTGGACTAGCGGGCGACAAGGTTAAGAAATCAGTAGTGGTGTAAAAATGAGACCTTTCAATATTACTCAATGTGTACAATTCTGTGCTACCGCTCAGACGAACATATGGAGCGAAATGGACACCTTTAATGTTGTCCTTAAACTGACTGTTTCGGATAATTACAACGCCTCCTCCACGAGTCTGATCATTGAGGTTGCCAGCGAGAACACCAATTCTCGCAAATTCGATTTTGCTGTTGTTTTGCATCGTAAACCGGCCCTGTCTCGTGGCTCCGCTGGTCGATTGAGGAAAACTGCTGTTTCCATCCACAATCACTCCCTCCCAAAAATCACGGTCGCAGTCCGGGCTGCCATCGGGAATACCGCAACTTGAAAATCCGGATCCATTTCTGCAAGTCTGATCTGCTGTAAAGGTTGTTCCGTTGAGGGTAAGTCTACCACCATTCAAAATCCCATCGCCACGCTCTATGACCACTTTGGCATCCGGATCAAATTTGAAGATCATATTGTTGATCGTAATATTCGCACCTGCTTTTATGCGCAATTCATTTGAGATACGTACTGTATTGGTCCCTGTAAAAGGATTATTGCCAACGCCAGGTGCCCAGGTTTGTGTCGTAGAAGTTTGATAATTGGCTGCGTCAGCGCTCCAACGGGCACAGCATTCGCAACTAAAGGTCTCAAAATTTCCATAGGCTCCATCATCCACCTGATCGGGTAGAATATATCTCAATCGCGCGGCATTACCTTGATTACCATATCCGGAATTTATTCAAGCATACGCCGGATTAAATCCACTACCTAAATTTGATGCATTTGGGATGCGGCCAATTGAATTAGAAGAAGCCAAATACAAATCCTGATTATAACGTTCGATATAAGACTTTTCAAAATTTTGGATGGAAGATGGTAGGGTGGGAGTAACAATACTTGCACTTTGTACATCCCAAATGTCCAGTACATTTGGGTATGTAGCATTTGGTCTGTGGGTAAAATAAAGATATCGCCCTGTTGCATCAAATTCTAAACCATTCGGTTCTGCATTTCCACTTGTGCCACTTTGTCCTAGAGGTATTGTCTGCAGTGAAGAAGGGACAACTTCCATATTTTGGTTGAAATCCATAATTTTTATTGAACGA
>JBGTLS010000612.1:0-5589 GCA_041744015.1 Cryomorpha sp.
GGTCCTGAGTAAAGTGGATTTTCCGGCGCCATTCGCTCCGATGATGGCAAGCACCTCACCGGCTTCGAGCTCCAGGTGAAAACCGCTTATGAGGTTGCGAAATGCGCCTCCGGGCAGGTCATAACCTATCTGAATATCTTCAGCTGACAACGCTTTCATAAGAGCAATTTTCTTTTCCTTCCGGCAAATATGAGATAGACCACCACCGGAGCACCCATGAAAGCGCAAACTGTATTGAGCGGTAGCGCACCCGGCAGTCCCGGAAGACGGGAAATAATATCGCAGGCGAGACCCAATGCCCCTCCCAGTATGAGCGAGCCGGGCAAAATCAGCCGGTGATCGACAGATTGAAAAACCATACGTGCCAGGTGAGGCGCTGCCAGACCTATAAAAGCGACCGGACCACAAAAGGCCGTGATCACACCGGTAAGAATTCCTGTGGCGAGCATAATCAAAAAACGCAACCGTGAAACCTGAATACCCATGGCCCGGGCGTGCAATTCGCCAGGCAAAAGCGCGTTGAGCGATTTAATCAGGGCCGGTGATAACACCATGACCAGAACAACCGGAAGAACAAAAATCGGGAGACGGTCGGTCGGGATATTCGCGAAACTCCCAAAACCCCAGAAAACAAAGTTTTTGAGCGCGGTTTCGCTGGAAACCGACTGAAGAAAACCAACAATCGCCGATGTGAAAAAACTCAACATCAATCCCACGATCAATACGGTGGCGATATCTGCAAACTTTCGGGCGACGATGAGAATAATGACAAGTACGGAACTGGAACCAACAATGGCGGCAATCACCACGCTGTAAGGCGACATCACGACAGCTGCACTTCCGAGCGTGAGGATGGCCACTGCCAGGCTGGCGCCGGAGGTAAGACCCATCACTGACGGCCCGGCGAGCGGATTTCTGAAAAGGGTCTGCATGAGAAGGCCAGCGAGGGAAAGACCAGAACCCGCCAGCAATCCTGTGATCGCTCTGGGTAGTCGTGATTCAAAGATGATGGTCTGATGAAGTCGGTCGGCCTCACCTCCTGTGATCACCTGGTAAATTTGCTCCGGGGCGATCGCAACCGTTCCCACAGAAATACTGAGAACAAACAATACCAAAAGCAAAAGAATGGAAACCGGCCAGAGCCAGCGATTATTCGAAAGCATGGCCACAAAGATAAGCGGAGAAAAATACCACTATCTATTTGGTGACCGGATAAAAATAATGGAACTCGTGTGTGGGTGTGAGGTCGGTATGGATGATGGCGATGATATCGGCGAGAATTTTTTCCGGTTCCATCACGGCATCGCCAAAGTAATCGACTTCCGAAGTATTACAGGCAAAAATCTGCCCTTTTTGAAAGGAAGCGAACTGGGTAAATCGTCTGTCGGTATCCAAAATTTGCTGGTAGCTCAATTCACCGGAAGCCACCATGCCCCAATAATCCGCATCTTTTATGACCTGAAAAACACTTTCGATATCCACTTCCCTGCTCCCATGGCCCTCGATGTGTTCGAAACTGTATATGCCATGCGCATCGCGGATATACTGGGCTACGAAACTTTTGTTTCCCTGTACAAACCAGTTGCTGCCATAGGTCATTCCGGTGAAAACCCGGGGCTGATTTTCAGCCTTTCCTGCGAGCGTGCGAAGGTCATTGTATTCCCTTTCTATTCGCTCAAAAATTTTGACAGCTTCATCGTATTTCCCTGTAAGGCAACCGGCCAATTTGATCCATTCCGCCCGACCGAGCGGGGAAGTTTCGAGGAATTCCATATTCATCACAACGGGAATTCCCTGGTCGATATACCGCTGAAAATTGGATTCCCCATATCGGTACGCCATGAAAACATCGGGATCGAGCGCGAGCACTTTTTCGTAATCCAGTTCCCCGCCCGAAGTCAATTCGACAATTTCCCCTGCTGCAATGAGGGATTTGATGTCCTCATTTACAATCATATCGGTAAAAGTAACGCCACCAATCCGGTCTGATTGATTGATTTTACTGAAAAAAGGGATGAAAGTGGTGCTGTTCAGGGCCGCCTTTTTTACGGGAATTTGGACTTTGGCTGTCCAGGGCATTGAGTCGGTATGACTGTCTAAATTTTGCGAAAGCAGATAGGTCCCCATTATCTCAGTCGTATCCTGGGGGTTCCGCACCTGAACCCTAAAACCGTCCGAAATTTTCCAAATACGCAGTCCTGAGGCATGACTGACTGTAAGACGCTTTTCAAATCCTTTATCGCTGAAATCAAAGTCAGATGAATCACCGCCACAGGAAGTGAGGAGAACCACCATTGATAAACAAACCAGAGTCAGTGGAAACGTGGTGTTTTTCGATCGGGATAAAAAGAATCTGGAAAAGGCTCGAAGGATCACAGGGATATATTTGGAAATTGCGAAGGTACATTTATTGATTTGATGATTTGGTGATGTGGTGATTTGGTGATGAGTTGATGTGTTGATTTGGTGATTTGGTGATTTGGTGCACGGCGCGGAGCGCCAAACTATGCATAACCCTATACGCCTGCGTATAGGGTCCGGATAGGTAATGTGCACCCAGCCTGGAAGGCTGAACAAAAACTCCACGTCATTGTGCCGCACTCCGTGCGGATATCGCAGATGCGGTTTTAACCCAATGCTTCGCATTGGGTTAAGCATGGTTAAGCACTCCGTGCTTTCGCGCGGCTAAAAGCGGCAGTCAGCGATATGAAGCGAAACGTCTTTTGCCCTGAATGAAAAAACTCCTATCCTACCAATGACAGGGATTTTTCTGGAACTCGGAAGACCTGACAAACCTGAATCATCGAGCTTTTTTCTATTGAGCCTACGCCTTAGAATTGACAATATTTTTCAAATCGCTAAATCAATTTGTCATTTCCTTTCTGTAAATTTTTAAATTTGAAGACTCGGAGTGACAAAGCTCGGAGCCCTGTCATCAATCCGTAAGGGGCTTATTCCAAATTTTAATCTCGTCAGATTCCGTAATTCCGGAACGCACTTCGACAAAAATTCCGTCGGAAAGACCGGTCTGAACCGAACGTCTTTCGTAGCCCGTCCCGTTTTTCACTTCCACGAAAGTGGCAGTATCCCCTTCGTATTGAATAAGCCCTTCGTTGATGGCGAGCACGCTGTCGCGCCGCGCGAGTACCACATCGGCATTTGCAGAGTATCCGGCCCGGATAAACTGATTGTCCCGGAGGTCGACAGCCGCTTTGATTTCAAACTGTATCGCGCCGTTTTCTTCAATTCCTTTTGGAGAAATATATTCGAGGATGGCTTTAAACGATTCATTTTCGATGGCGCCGATGGTCAGAATCAATTCCATTCCTTCGCGGATTTTGCCCACTTCCGATTCGTCGACATTCCCGATAAAAATCAAATCGGTCATATCGGCGATGGTGGCGATGGAAGTGCCTTCGTTGAAATTATTCACTTCAATCACCGAATTTCCAACCTCGATCGGCACGGCGAGCACCATGCCTGAAATCGTGCTTCGGACGAGGGTATTTGCGGCAGCGCTGTTTTTTTTGGAAACCCCTTCCCGGATGATTTTCAGGTTGTCTTCGGCGGCATTGAGTTCCGACTGGGCATTGCGCCGGGCGAGATCGAAAGGTTGGTACTCCGCATAGGAGATCACGCCTTTGTCGAATAATCCTTTATTGCGCTCAAAATCGAGCTGGGCATTTTCCATGGCTATTTCCGCGCGTTCCACGCGATTTTCGGCGTTGTTGAGCGTCACCATATCGGGAATCACTTTCACGCGGGCGAGCAGATCACCCACCTTCACAATCTGACCGGGTTGGATATAGAGTTGATCGACGATTCCCGATACCACCGGTTTGATCTCGATCTCTCTTCGGGGCAATACGGAGCCTGTGGCAACCGTCTTCTGAATGATGTCGGTATACATCGCCATTTCGGTATTGAAGGACACCGGCTTTTCCTGCGATTTTCCGTAAAGGTAAATGAGGGTCCAAACCAGCAAGGCGGTAACTGCGATGGCAAAAAATATGAAAATAGCTCTTTTCATGGGGTTTTATTGGGTGATATGTATAAAATCATTCGTCTCTGAGCGCTTCCACAGGACTGATGCGCACTGCCCGAATAGCCGGCATCAATCCGGCAAAAGCTCCGGAAACTATTAAAATAAGCAAAGCTGAAAAAACAATAGAAAAATCCACACCTGGGTTTTTAAAATTTCCGGTTTCTGATCCGGCCAGCATGGCGTTGATGCCTTCCAAAAGCCACACACCCAATATTACCCCCACAAATCCGGCAATGGCAGACAGGAATAAGGATTCGAGCATGATCTGAGATACAATATTATACGGTGTGGCGCCTAGGGCCTTTCGAACGCCAATTTCCTTGGTTCTTTCCTTGATGATCACCAGCATAATATTGCTTACGCCGATGATACCTGCGAGCAAAGTAAGCACGCCCACAAACCAGGAAAGTACCCGGATGCCAATAAACACGCTGTTCATTTCATTGAATGATTTCTCCGCATTCCAGTGTCCAAAAGCCCTTTGGTCTTCGGGGTGGATTTTATGGCGCACTTTGAGTTTTTCGACGATCTTTTCTTCCATCACCGATACCGGAACATTTTCCTTGCTTACAATGCTCATCCATCCCACCACATCGCCGAAATTGAAAGCCTTTTGAAAAGTGGTAAAAGGCACGAAAATATTTTTGGTCTCCTCCTCCGCAGCTTCTCCACTCAGGGTGGTTTTGTAAACACCCACCACCATAAAATTCACACCCTGAATTTTGATATAGGAACCGATGGCTTCTTCACCCTTATCATACAGTTCGCGGTACACGCGCGTACCGATCACGCATACCTTGCGGTTGTTTTCAAGGTCGCCCCAATTGAGAAATCTGCCTACTTCTATCGGTCTTGGCTGTATGCGAATAAAATCGGGCGTATCGCCAAAAATGGAGAATACCCCTGTTTTGATTCCTCGGGTTACATTGTTGCTGCCGCGGTATCCGCCCAGGGCGTTGCGGGGTGAAAGAATTTCTATTTCGGGTACATTGGCCAGGAGGTATTGTACATCACTGCTTCGCATTTCGAATTGGCGACCTTGTTTGAAACCTGCATAGGGTTTGGTTGTGGTTTGTGTCCAGAGCGCCATCGAATTGGTGACCACATTAAAACCGGATTTCACCCCGTTTTCTAAACCCCTGCCGGAGCCCATCATGATGATGAGCATCATGATGCCCCACATCACCCCAAATGCAGTCGCGGCAGTGCGGAAGGGATTTTTTCCCAACACCTGAAATACCTCGATCCATTTGTCTCTGTCAAACATGGCTTATTCGTCTTTTAGTGCTTCAACAGGTTTGATACGCGCCGCGCGCAAAGAGGGAAACAATCCCGCAAAGCCACCAGCAATTACCAAAATAATGAGTGTAAAAATAGCCACATTAAAATCCACCCGTGGATTTCGAAACATGGGTTGATCCCCCAGTAAATTCGACAGACCTTCAATCGTGAGCACTCCCAGTACAAGTCCAATATATCCCGCGATGCCCGTGATAAAAATCGCCTCCTGAATAATGAGTGAAACCACCGACCACGGTGTGGCG
>JBGTLS010000613.1:0-3506 GCA_041744015.1 Cryomorpha sp.
CCATCCGGAAATTGCAGAGAAATTTGGAATTCCACTGGGCACCGTGAAAACGCGTATACGGAATGCCATGCTTGAGTTAAGAACTATTTTTGGAAATGGACATTAATAATTACATAACATCCGGTATCCTGGAGGAGTATATCCTCGGAGGCGTGAGCGATCAGGAGCGTCGCGAGGTGGAATGTATGTCTCACATCTATCCGGAAATTCGCGAAGCACTCAGCACCATCGAAGCCGATTTGGAGCAATTTGCCCGGGCTTACGCCAAAAAGGCGCCGGATACCATGCGCCACAAAATTCTGGACGAAGTGCGCAAACACAATCCCGATCCCGTGATGAAGGCTGTGTCTGGTGGTTCTGCTACAGCAAAAAAGAAAGAAGAAAAAACCGAAGTTCGCAAATTACCCGTTGAGAAAGACGCTGGTGGTTCTGGTAAATCCGGTGCACCCATCTGGGCCATTGCTGCAGCCATTGCTGCACTGGTGGTGGCCGCATGGCAGTTTGTGGAAAACAACAATAAAAAAGACGAATTGCAGGCCCTGCGCACAGAGCAGGATTCTATCAGATCCGTACAAAGCGTTTTGGAAACACAGATAGCTGAGCTTTCATTCGATCTCGAAGAAGTATATGACCCGGCCATTCGCAAAGTTCTGTTGAATTCGGTGAAGGAAGATTCTCCCGTTCAATTGGCTGTATTCTGGAATACCGAAAATGGGCAGGTGCGCCTCGATCCTTCGGCCCTGCCTGAATTGCCTGCTGACAAACAATACCAACTCTGGGTGTTGAAAGATGGGGTGCCCATCGACATGGGTGTATTGCCCAAAACTTTTGATGAGCGTATTCTGCTTGCGCAAAAAACAACTTCCTCGGGCGATGCTTTCGCTATTACGATCGAACCACTCGGTGGTCAGGCCAGTCCTTCTCTGGATCAGTTGGTTGTGATGGGGAATATTGGTTGATTTTTGCTTTCCCTTCCTTTTCGAACATTGACTGTTGTCCTTTCACTGTTATGGGATAGCTGTTTTGGTATGTGAAATAATTGTAAACACAATGTTATTTTCAACCCGATAATTGATTGTGTTCGAACAACAATTGAAATCCCGTGTTTTATTTTTCAATCTAAAATCTGATTTTAATAATCAGGCGTAATTATCGAAACAATAAAAAATCAAATGATCATGAAAAACATTGCAGGTTTAATTTTAGCTGTTGGCGTATCTTCTTTTGTCTTTGGACAGACTATAGAAGTGGGAGGGGAGGCGATGTATCCCAAAAAAAACATTGTGGAGAATGCTGTTAATTCCAAAGATCACACGACGCTGGTAGCGGCTGTGAAAGCGGCAGGTCTGGTGGAAACGCTTCAGGGCAAAGGTCCTTTTACGGTACTTGCGCCCGTAAACGATGCCTTTGAAAATTTGCCTGAAGGCACGATTCCCACCTTGCTCAAGCCTGAGAATAAGGATCAGTTGTCGGCGGTGCTAACGTACCATGTGATCTCCGGGGTTTATGATTTTGACGCGGTTTCAGCGGCGATTGCCAAAGGAAATGGGTCGGTGAAGGTGAAGACGGTTCAGGGATCGGAATTGACCTTTAAGAAAAATGGTGAACACAACATCAGCGTGATCGATGCCAAGGGAAATGTGGCCAATATCTCCGTGTATGATGTGGTGCAGTCCAATGGAATCATCCATGTGATTAATCAGGTCTTGATGCTTTAATTGATCTTATTTAATTAGTGAAACGGCTGCCGGATGGTGGCCGTTTTTTTTGTAACAAAACTCCGAGCCCTTGTCATTACTCCCTTCGGTCGTGATACCGCTTCGCTCAGTTCAGAGCGGAGCTTTTGCGCAGCGAAGAATCTCAATCGTTAAATGGACAGACTCCTCGATCCTCGGAATGACAAATCCTCAAAGTAACACAGCCCGACCTATGAAACAATATCTCCCAGTCTCCCACTCCGCTCCAACCGAACACCTCTTTCAGTTTGTTCCACCACCGCCGCTTCATTGTACAAATCATGTTCGAAAAACAGGATGTGCTTTTGGTCGGCCGCATTTTTCAACATGGGTTCTTTTTCCTTCAGGGTTTGGAGAGGCCGCACGTCGTAACCCATTACATAGGGCAGGGGAATGTGTCCGGCGGAGGGCAGGAGGTCAGCCATATAAATAATGGTTTTGTCCTGATACGCGATGTGGGGTATCATCTGACTTTCGGTATGGCCATCGGCAAAGAGGATTTGAAAGCCCGGAAATATTTCTTCTTTACTCCGGTTTCCTTCGCGTTTCACAAATTTTAGCTGGCCGGATTCCTGGATAGGGAGGATGTTTTCTTTTAGGAAGGATGCTTTCTCACGCGGATTTGGATTTATTGCCCAGTCCCAGTGTTGTTCGTTGCTCCAGTAGGTGGCATTCGGAAAAGCCGTTTCATAGCGCTCCTTCGCCGCATTGAAATTCACAGCTCCTCCACAGTGGTCAAAATGGAGGTGGGTGAGGAATACGTCGGTTATTTGATCCATGCCGAATCCGAGCTTTTCGATGCTCTTGCGCAGGGAGGCATCGCCAAAAAGGTAGTAAAATCCGAAAAACTTTTCGCTTTGTTTGTCTCCCATGCCGGTGTCGATGAGTACAAGCCGGTCGCTGTATTCGATGAGCATACAGCGCATCGCCCAACTGCACATGTTGTTTTCGTCCGGGGGATTCACCTTAGACCAAAGCGATTTGGGAACTACGCCAAACATGGCACCGCCATCGAGTTTAAAGTTTCCGGTTTCTATGGGGTATATGCGCATAAGATTCAATTGAGTCGACTAAAGTAACAATACCCTGTGTAAAACGGGTGGTGGTATTTGCACAGGTCCGCTTTTCGTTGCCTACATTTAAACATGAATATTCATTTTATTGCCATTGGCGGAAGTGCCATGCACAATCTTGCCATTGCCCTGAGCAGAAAAGGATTTGTGGTAACAGGAAGTGATGACGAGATTTTCGAGCCATCGCGATCGAGATTGCGGAAACAGGGGATTTTGCCGGAAGAACTGGGTTGGTTTCCCGAGAAGATAACAGACCAGCTCGATGCCATCGTGCTCGGCATGCACGCCCGCAACGACAATCCGGAATTGCTCAAGGCAAAATCAATGGGTCTGCCGATTTATTCCTATCCGGAGTATGTTTATGAGCAAACCAAAAACAAAAACCGCATCGTCATTGGCGGAAGCCACGGGAAAACCACCATCACGAGCATGATATTGCATGTATTTAAATCCCTTGACGTTGACACCGACTACCTCGTGGGCGCTCAACTCGAGGGGTATGATTGTATGGTGCGCCTTTCGGAAAATGCGCCTGTGGCCGTTATCGAAGGTGACGAATATCTCTCTTCACCCATTGATTTGCGCCCGAAGTTCCATTTGTACAAGCCAAACATTGCTCTGCTCACCGGCATCGCATGGGATCACATCAATGTATTTCCCTCTTTTGAAATTTACCTGGAACAATTTGAAACATTTA